>JAGWMJ010000008.1 GCA_028871815.1 Armatimonadota bacterium
CGGCGTACAGAATAAGAATCGGGTAGTCGAATGTGGCCAGGTTGGTGGCCAGCACGTTTGGCATGTGATGCGAAAGCGCGCTGCCAATCCACAGAAACGTGCCGTTGGCGAAGTGGAACTGATAGAGCCGGATCACGCTATAGACCCACCAGGTAAGTGGAAGCGGGATCAACATGGGGATGCACCCGGCCATGGGGTTCACCCCATGCTCCTTGTACGTCTCCATGATCTTCATATTCAGGTCTTTGCTGCCCTTCATTCGCTTCTGCAGGTCCGCGATGATCGGCTGGATCCGGCGCATCTCCCGCTGACTGGCATACGACTTGAGGTAGAAGGGAAATGTGATTGCCTTTACGGCAAGTGCGATGAGTACCAGGGCAAACCAGTAGCTGAAGCCCGGCAGGCTGCCGGTAAGGCTGACGACGGAATTGAGCAGCTTGTAGCTGATGTACCGCGAGTTGCGCAGGTCGATCTCGTTCTCTATGGCGCGGCGCAGGTCCACGTTTCCGGCGGCGCCGTAGATGTGCTGGCGCGCCTGATCCGCCTCCGGCGAATCGCTGTAGGTGCTGAGAAGCTGATTCAAAACGCCATCGGCCTTGTAGCCGAGGCCGGTCAGTTCGTCTTCCTTCTCGGTGCCGCCAATCTGCCGCAGCGTTACCTGGTAGTTATCGGCATGCAGCGCGTTCCATGCCATCAAAGCCGCGCGCAGCAGCGCATCGGCCTGCACGGGCCCGTTCGTGCCGGAGTGATTCTTGACGCTGATATAGGCATCAAAAGCCCGGTCCAGTTCGTTGGAGGCCGCATCCCGCTGAGCCTTGGCAAACCGGCTGTCGAACTGCGGATTCTGCGCGCTGGCGGGCATGCCAACGGCCATCAAAACCACAAAAAGTGGAAAGAAGCGAAGAGCTGTTGTGAAGGTGAGGGTTGGTTTAGAGCGAAGCATAAATGGTGATATCGCAGGCGTTCACGGAACGGGATCGAAACCGCCGGAAGAGAAGGGATTGCAGCGCAGAATCCGACGGAAGCCGAGCGCCACTCCGTGCCACACACCGTATCGGATAATTGCCTGTGCGGCATACTCCGAACACGTGGGAGAGAATCGGCAGGATGCCGGACGGAACCGGCTGCCGGATTGATAGATGCGGATCAACCCGGTGGCGATGCGGCGCGCCGCCGGCGGCGGCTGCGCGGACCCTGAGCCTCCGATCACACCCTGGCCTAATCGCACGTTACCGGTCCTCCCGCCACGCCGGCGGCGCACAATGACTGCGCAACTTCGGCACACAATGCGCTCCACGGCGCGCGGAGCGCTTCCTTCCGACAGATTACGGCAACATCACCGGCAGCGGATCCCGGCGCCGGCGCAAAGGCGCGCACCGCTTCGCGAAGCCGCCGCTTCATGCGGTTGCGCTCCACGGAACCGCCCTGCCGTTTGCTGGCGATATAGGCAAACCGGCTTGCCGAGCCTCCGCCGGATCGGCGACGAAGTACGCGCAGAACGCAGAAACTGCCCGCTATCCTGCGGCCGCTTGCGACCGCCTTTCGCACGTCGCGGCCGGCGGCCATGGAGGGTGGCGGTTTTCCATGCGGCTTGAGGTTGCACATCGCGATAAGGGCGCGGCGCAAACCCGCAGCATGTCGCCGGCTATCCGGCGCCGACAACCAGCGGTTGCGCATCAGCACGCAAAACACTGACGAAATCGGCCCGCGCCCGGTTTCCCGGCAATCAGGGAGCCGTGCAAAGGAGGCCGTCTATTTGATCAGCTCGTGCCGACCGCGCTGGCGCCGCCTGCGCAGCGTATTCCGCCCATCATGCGTCCGCATCTTGCGGCGAAAGCCATGCACTCTTGCGTGACGGCGGTTATGCGGCTGGTAGGTTCGCTTCATCCTTGCGTCTCAATCCTGCGAGAAAGTCCAACCAGTATAGCACACACTACAGCCATCGCGCATCATCCGGATTCCGCGGAGCCGGCCAGCCTGAAAGGCAGAATCCGCAATGGGTATACTGCCACCGTTATGACCACAGTGGTGGAGCGTCCCGCGTTACCGCATATCCAGGTACTGGGTTTCGCCGTGCACGATCTTGGCATGGATGGTGCGCTCGACGCTATCGACACCTTCATCGCGGAGGGTTCGCCTCACATTGTTGTTACCGCCGACTCCTCGATGCTGGTTATGGCGCAGCACGATGAGGAGCTTGCGGCCATTCTGCGCAAGGCCGCCCTGGTTACCGTAGACAGCGCCGGCGTTCTGTGGGCGGCGCGTCGCAATGGCGCCTCGCTCCGGACGCGCGTCTCCGGCGTGGAACTGGTTGAGCAGCTCTGCAAGCACTCACAGCAGCGTGGTATCCGCCTCTACTTTCTGGGATCCGCGCCGGGAATCGCGCAGGGCGCGGCCGCGGAGATGGAGCGGCGGTATCCCGGCGCGGTCATGGTGGGTGCGTACCATGGTTACTATCCCGCCGAAGAGGAGCAGTTGGTTTGCGACGAGGTTCGCAGGGCCAGGCCCGATGTCTTGTGCGTGGCAATGGGCATTCCCAGGCAGGAGAAGTGGATCAACCAGCATCAAAACGAGATCGGCGTGCCCGTGGCGATTGGTGTCGGCGGCACCTTCGACGTGCTCTCGGGATCGGTGCGGCGGGCGCCTCGCTGGATCCAGTCCGCTCGCCTGGAGTGGCTCTGGCGCACGCTGGCCAATCCGAAAAAAGCCCACAAAGCGGCTCTGCTGCCGAGATTTGTGGTAATGAACCTGCTCAGGCGCCGTAATGGCTGCTGAAGCAGCCGCGCCGGTCAGTGTCGCGCTGGTCGGCTGCGCCACCGGCTGGCCACTGTGGGGCGCGGCGCTGCGCGTCAATCGCGCACTGAACGTTACAGCGGTTATGGATGGCGATGACTTTGCCGCTCGCACCGCCGCGCGCGGGCTGCGCAAGCCCGCCATTCACCACACCGTCACGGATCTGCTCGCCGGCGACAAGCCGGTATCGGCCGCCCTGGTAGCTCTGCCGCCGGCGGAGCGCGGTGTGGCTATAGCACGGCTCATCGAACGGGGCATGCACGTACTGGCGGAAGCGCCGATTGCCGCCACGTTGGGTGAGGCAGAGGCACTGTGCCGTGACGCGGAAGCGCAAGGCGTACTGCTGATGCCTGCATTCACGCGCCGGTTTGAACCCGATATCAACGAGCTGGCCGCAATGGCCCGCGAAGATCGTGCCCGCGAGCAGCAGGCGCGCTGCGAATGGTGGCTCCCCACCGACCGTGATCGCGACACCACCGGAGACCTGCAGCCGGAGTGGCCCGATTGGCGCGACGTATGGCGCTCGGCCGCGCTTCAGGCCGCCGACGTTGGCCGTATGCTGCTGGGAGACGCCGAGAGCGTGAGCGCGGATCTGGATGAACCGAAGGATTCGGGGCCCGGGAAGGGGCGATCGATGCAGGCCCATCTCATCGTGCGGCACCGGCACGGCACCGGTGTTCAGCATATCGGAACTACACCCGGGGTGCATACACTGGAGCGCTATACACTGGTTTGCCAGGGCTCACGGCTGCAGATCGATATCAGCCCCTGGCGCGATACCGGCGATGCGGAGGGTGAGGCGCTTGAGCGCCATACTCGCATGCTGACTCACTTTGCGGCGGCCGTGTCCGGCGCCGAAACCGCAGAGGTCACGTGCCGCGATGCCGTCGCTGCCCAGGAGATCGTAGAGGCAGCCCGAATCTCCTCGCGCGACCACATCAAGACCGCGCTGCCGCTGTTTCCGATCGATCCGGCGCGTGGCGGCGGCGGGCAGGAAGCGGAGACGGACGAGCCGGCGCGGATTTGAGGGCCACATCGGCATCGGGCTTTACAACCCGGCAGCCATCTGGAGAGGGAGAAGCAGCGTGATCGAGCATCTGGTTCTATTCAAGTGGCGCGACACCGTTACGCCACGGGACGTTGCGGAAATCCGCGAGGCGCTGCTCGGCATGCGGGGACGCATAGACGGTCTGCAGGACCTGGTGTGCGGTGAGAACTTTTCGGAGCGGGCACAGGGCTGGCAGTTTGGCCTGGCGGTGCGGTTTGAGACCCGTGAAGCGCTGGAAGCTTACGCAAGGGATCCGGTTCATGAGAAGGTTGTGGAGCAGTTCATTAATCCGGCGCGGTCCGAGGTTTTGGCGCTGGATTTCGAGATATAGCGGACCTGCCTCGCCGCAGGCCGATGGAGGGTGGAATGCGCGTGCTTGCGGTAGGTGGATCGGGCTATGTCGCCGGGCTCACGCTCCCGCTGCTGGCCCCTCGGTTCCAGTTTCGCGTTTTTGACCGGCAGCCGCCTCCGCCCGACCTGCCATGTGACTACCTCGCCGGCGATGTCCGGGATCCGGCCGCGCTTGAGCGCGCCATGACGGGATGCGACGCGCTGCTTTACATGGCGATGGGCTGCAAGGAGTTCCGATCTCCGGAGGGCGCCCTGAGCGCGTTCGATGTGAATGTTACCGGGCTCTACCTGGCGCTGCGGGTTGCCCAGGATGCCGGGATCCGCCGGGCGGTGGTCACGAGTAGTATGTCGGTCTACGAGGGCCTTTGCAAAACGCGGATTGACAGCGAGGATGAGCCGGCTGACGCCATGGGCGTATACGGGCTCACGAAGCGGCTTGGTGAGGAGGCGTGCCAAGCGGCTGCCTCGCAGTGGGGTATGCACGTGGTCACGCTTCGCCTATGTCTGCCGGTGAGCGCGGCAGAGTGGATGGAGAAGAACCCGGGCGGCGAACCGACGATTATGACGGAGGCCTCCGACACGGCGCGCGCCATCGAGGCGGCGCTTCTGCGCGATGGCGAAGGATTCGAAGCCTTTATGATCAGCGGCGACTACACCGGGAAGCACATGAGCCTGCGTAAAGCCGAACAGCTGCTCGACTGGCGGCCGATGATGCGGCCCGAAACCGCCGCCACGTGATGCGGACCTACTCGAGCTCCTCCACCACTACCTGGTCGTTGGTATAGATGCAGATTTCCGCGGCAATCGCCATAGCCCGGACGGCGATCTCGCGCGCGGTCAACTTGGTACTCCGCACCAGCGCCTTGGCCGCCGCGGCCGCATACGGCCCGCCCGATCCGATGGCGGCGATACCGTCATCCGGTTCGATTACATTGCCGTCGCCGGAGAGCACGTAGATCGTCTCGCCATCGGAAACAATCATCATCGCCTCCAGACGGCGCATCATCCGGTCGGTCCGCCAGTCCTTGGCAAACTCGATGGCGGCGCGCGTCAGGTTGCCGCTCACCGTTTCCAGCTTGCGTTCAAAGTGGTCGGCCAGTGCCTGAGCGTCGGCAACCGACCCGGCAAAACCGGCCAGGACTCTGCCCTGGTACAAACGGCGCACTTTCCGGGCGGTGTGCTTCATCACCGCATTCTGAAGCGTTACCTGCCCGTCGCCGGCCAGGGCCACGCGGCCGCCCGCCTTCACGCCAACAATGGTGGTGGATCGAATTCGCTTGGTCATGGCTGAATAGCATACCCACGGCGTGCCGCCCGCTGCGGCGCAGGAAACGCGGCGCCTCACGCGGAAGTGACCGTGAATCACAAAACCGTCACCTGCCGCCCCCTCGTTCACCCATGCCCCACTTGCTGCGCGCAGCAGCGTCCATCAGCCTGCTGATTAGCATGCAGTCTTCGCTTGCCGACACGGTTTACGTCTCGCCCTCGGGCAGTGACGGCGCCGCCGGTACCCGCGGCGCCCCGGTGCGCACGATCTCGCAGGCGCTCAGCCGCCGGGCGAACCGCATCGTACTGGAGGCTGGCCTATACCGCATCGAGGCGCCGATCACGATCGGTCCGGAGAGCAGCGGCCTTACCATTGAGGCCGACGCCGGCGCTCATCCGGTGGTCACGTCGGCGGAGCGACTGCGGCTGGTGTGGCGGCGGTGGCAGGGAGGCGTGTACCGGGCTTCCGTGCCCACGCACGTGCGCGCGATCGACAGCCTCTGGGTGGCCGGCCGCCATGAGGTGCTGGCGCGATACCCGAACTTCGACGCCGACGCGCCCTATCTCAACGGCGCCTCCTCCAGCGCCCTCTCGGCCGACCGTGCCGCGCGCTGGTCGGATCCGCGCGGGGCTATTGTTCACGCCATGCAGCAGGGTTTGTGGGGTGATGAGTGGTTTGAGATAACGGGGAAGTCGCCGGATGGCGAGCCGCTGCTGAGCCCCCCGTGGGGCAACAACCGTCCATCGCCGCCGCATCCGAACTATCGTTACGTGGAAGGGCTGCTGGAGGAGCTGGACGCTCCGGGCGAGTGGTATTTTGATGCCGCTCGCCACTTTCTGTACTACTACCCGCATATCGGAATGGATCTCGCCACGGCGGATGTGGAGGCTTCCGAGAGCGCGGAGCTGTTCCACATCGACGGCGGCGCCGGCGGTACGGTTCGCGGTGTGACGCTGAGTGGGCTCAGCTTTGAGCGCACCGCGCGCTCGTTTCGCGATACGCGCGAGCCACTGCTGCGTAGTGACTGGGAGATCGCCCGCCGAGGCGTGGTGGTTCTGGAGAACACCGATGGCTGCCGAATCGACCGGTGCCGGTTTGTGGACGTGGGCAGCAACGGCGTGTTTGTATCGGGCAGAAACCACCGCGCAGTTGTGAGCGGCTGCCTGTTCCAGGATGTAGGCGCCAGCGGCATCTGCTTTGTGGGTCGGCCCACGGCCGTGCGCAGCCCGCTCTTCCACTACTCGGAGCGCCTGGCGCTTGACCAGGTCGACCCCACGCCGGGTCCGCGTGGCGATGCCTACCCGATGGAGTGCATGGCTCAGGACTGCCTGATGCTCCGCACGGGCCGCGTCGAGCTTCAATCTGCGGGTGTGGAAATCTCGATGGCGCGGCGGATCACGGTGGACCACTGTACGATTCGCGACGTGCCCCGCGCCGGCATCAATATCGGCGACGGCTGCTGGGGCGGAGACCTGATCGAGAACTGCGATGTGAGTGACACGGTGCTGGAGAGCAGCGACCATGGTGCGTTCAACTCATGGGGCCGCGATCGCTATTGGGGCGTCGATTTCGCCGGCAAACCGATGCCGCCCGGCATGCCCGAGTGGGACACGATTGAGCCGAACGTACTGAGGCATAACCGTTTTCAGTGCGCACACGGGTGGGATATCGATCTGGACGATGGCAGCAGCAACTACGTTATTGAGGATAACCTCTGTATGCAGGGCGGCCTCAAGCTCCGCGAAGGCTACGACCGAACCGTGCGCAACAACCTGATCCTGTTCAATGGATTGCACCTGCACGTATGGTTCACCGCCAGCCACGATATCATCGAACGTAACCTGGTCTCCTCGCCCTACGCGCCGATTGAGATGCCGGCGGTGTGGGGCACGGCCGTAAATCGCAACTTCCTGTGCCTGCCTGGTCAGCCCGTGCGAACCGCCGGCGAACTGCAGCGCGTCAGTCACGCCGACGCCGACTCCCTGGAGGGCGATCCCGGCTTTGTCAACGCGGCCGCCGGTGACTATCGGCTCATTCGGAATGCTCCCGCGCTGGCGACCGGCTTTGTGCCGTTTCGGCTTTCCGGATTCGGCGTAACCGATCCGGCGCTGCAGCGGCTTGCTTCCGGCATGGTGCAGGGCGGCGCCACGCCGCCGGTGGATGGCGCCAGGCGGCGAGCAGAGCAGGCCTTTCTGGGCGGGCGCGTGGAGAACCTGACCGGCATGGGTGACGTTTCGGCCACGGGTATGTATGCCGAGACCGGTGTGCTGGTGCTGGAGGCGCCCGATGGTTCGGAGCTGCGCGAGTTGGGAATCACCGCGCGAGACGTGGTGCTCGCCTGGGACGAGACTCCGACGCCGGACGTTGGATCGTTGGTTCAGGCGGCGCGCAGGCAGCTGCACCCTGCGCAGATCACCGTGTGGCGCAGCCAGAAACGCACGCCGATTCCGTAGGCGCAGCGGCGGCGGTGCGGTTGCGTTCCAGGCTGGACGACAAACGGCATCATCCCACTGAGGTTCTTCCACGATGCGTGGGGGCGCGTAGGTTGTATGCGCAGCGCGGTTACCAGGCCGGCGGCTCGACACCGAACTGGGCCGCATACTCCTTGTTCAGGCGCTGCCAGCCGCCGAACTTCATTGCATCGCCGGCAACCATGCGGCCGATCGGCGCCCCGCTGAGCATGCGATCGAGAACGTCGAGGCAGATGTGCCAGCCCGCGGCGCCCATGGAGATATACCGGCGACCGATCCTTGCACGCAGCGTCAGCCGTGTGCCATCCGGCAGCGCTTCCAGCTCCCAACGGGTATCGAGACCGTTCCACGCGAACTCCAGCAGAGTCGGCGCCTCGGCGTGGGTCACGGTGGTCTCGGTGACGTGCGGCGACGGCGCTCCAACCGTGGTCAACTTCACCACAGCTCCTACCCGGTCCAAACTCACGTCGGCATCAAACGGCGCCCACTCGCGCAGCTGAGCCGGGTCGGTTATCGCCTTCCAGACTTTTTCCGGCGAGTGGTGCAGTTCTCTCACGAGAACGAGCAGCCAGTTCTCTCCGTCCTTCTGTACTTCCGCCCCGAATGCAGGGGCCGGCATATATGGATCGCGATCGGTCATCTTCTGCTCCTTGAGTTCCATGTTGGTGGTACAGGCTATTCGACGCGGTCCAGATGGCGCTCGAGCGCGTCCACGTGCGCGGACAAGAGCCTGCGAAACGGAGTGAGCCACGCATCAACTTCCTGCAGCGCCTCCGGTTTCAGGCGGTAGAGGCGGCGCTGTGCATCCACCGTGCACTCCACCACGCCGGCCTCCCGTAGAACGCGCAGGTGCTTGGACACAGTGGGTTGAGACATGCGCAGACGACGCTCGATCGTCCCGACCGAATGCTGCGACGAGGCAAGCAGGCTCAGTATTGCCCGGCGGTTTGGTTCCGCAATCACGTCGAACACAGATTCCATGCCAATAATATACCCATTTAGACATATACGTGTCAAGGCATATATCACGTTGAGATGATGATAGAACCACGAAACAACCGATTCCGGAATCGCGGCCGGCTGCTTGCCGCGGCCGGCCCGCGACGCGATATGGCCAAAAGACAGGCTTACCGGCGGGGCCAGTACATGATGACGGCCACCCCGACCAGGCAGATGCAGGCGCCCCAGCATTCGGCAGGGTCGGGCACTCGGCCGTCGAGCCGCCAGCCCCACAGCAGCGACATGATGATGAAGACGCCGCCGTACGCCGCGTAGATCCGGCCGAAACTGCCCTCCGGCTGCAGAACGGGCAGTACGCCATACAGCGCGAGAAGGATGGCGCCGAGGAGACCGAGCACCGGAGGTTGACCCTTCCGGAGCCACTGCCACATCAGCCAGCCGCCGCCAATCTCAAAAAGGCCGGCGCCAAGGAAGAGCAGCGCCGACCTTAAAACTATCAACGGACTGATGATGCGCGTCGCACGCTAATTCGGCGCGGGAGTTGGGTCGGTGGATGGCCTCGGATTGAAATCGGGCGGGATATTGTTCGGAATTCCCAGCCGGATATCCACGGGCGTCACGCCGGCAAGCCGGCATGGCTGTGACCCACCGGGAGGCAGACCGAGCACCACCGACTCCGGTATCTCCACGTACGAGGCAGGAAGCGGGGCGGCGATGCCTTCCAGGCGCGCCGGATCGAACGCCGACGCAAGATCGGTAACGCCTGGCGTCAAGGCGTCGGCCGGACCCAGATTGGCCAGCCCGTACCGGGTTTTGCCCAGATGACGGGCGTGTAGTTCGTCCGGCAGTTTCGCCAGCGGGATGAGTTGGAAAACGTTATCTACAAACTTCACCACCGAAGCCTGGTCGCCCTCAGCGTGCGCCACATAGTGGACGCGAGCCCACGGCGATATAAGCAGCAATGGAATCCGCGGACCATCGGTCATGCGGGATCCGTCCGGCCCAAACGTGCGGGCCGGCGGCGGGATGTGGTCGTAATCACCCTCGGAGTCATCCCACGTGATAATGATGGCGCACTGCTTCCAGTATGGGCTTTTTGCTATACGATTGATGGTGTCTGCCGCCATCGCTTCACTGATCTGCGAGTCGGAGTCGCCGGGGTGGTCGTCGTCACCTTCAAAGTCACCTGACCGGCGCGCCCTGGGCTGAACCGGTTTCAGGCCAAGCTCATTCTGGCTTCCACCCTTGATGAAGAAGACCCCGCCCGCGGCCGGCAGGGCGTGGTGAGCCACGTCCGCGGCGAAATCGTGCATGCCGTGCATTTCGGAGCGCATCCGCGGGTTGTTGGCGATATAGCCGAAATACTGCGGACCGTCGTGGTGCGTCACGAAGGAAAAGTGCTGACCTTCGGCATCGACCCGGCCGTTATCTGCCGGGCGCTTGTCATACCCCTCCTGATACCATCCGAAGCCGACCGGCCGCCGGTTTGCAGCCGTAACCGCCCGAATATCGTGGTGCACGTCGGCAAGGTCTTGAGCGGCGTTGGTATCGGCGGCGGCCGTCCGCTTCAGGCTCCGGCCGCGCAGCGTCAACGGGATGGTGGCGTATGTGAGGTTGATCTGCGGATGCGCGGAACCGCGGCCGCCTTCCGCCGGCATCTTGTTGGGGCTCGTATCCTTTTTGGATCCCCAGAAAGGATCGGCATCTCCCAGTACGGGTACGCCGCTGCCGTTTGAGCCGGGGGCGTTGAACGCCTCGTCCGGATGCAGCACCCACTGGGTTTCGCCCGATTGGGCCCCAATAATCGCCAGGTTGCCCGGCGTGGATGGGCCGGCTATCAGCTGGAATATGTGATCGAACAGAACGAAACGGTTCGCGTAGCGCCACAGCAGCGGAATCGTTGAGCAATCCTCGTGCGCCATCGTCAATTCGCCATATTGCCGGGCCTTGAGCGATGGGTTTCCGGTGTGCGTGATGCGCCGCTCTTCGGTGACGGCATACCGATCCATGCGTGGCTTGCCGCCTACTACGTCCATTTTGGCCAGAATGGCGGTATGCGCGTGTGTGACGTCGTCCTGGTCCGCGGCGTACTGCGCCGGGCCCATTCGAAACGGCTGGATGGTACCGACCGAGCCGTCGGTATTGATCAGCAGTTGATGGAAGCCTGGTGTATCCTGCGATGGGCGCGAGTAGATTCCATCGGCGCCGGGAAACGTACCGAAGTAGGAGTCGAAGGAGCGATTCTCTTGATAGATAACAAAGACGTACTTGACTCTGCGTCGAAGCAATTGCCAGATGCGCTGTGCTGAAAGGTGCGGTTCACGCGCGGCGGCGACAACAAACGGCCGGATGGCCGCATCGGGTGGGGCCGCGTGGTAGTTGACGCGCACCGGCGCATCGGCCGACGCAGACAGAACGAGCACGCCAAGCGCGCACAATGCGGGCATCACAGGTTGTAAAAGCTTCATGACGAGAGCTTCCTCCGAGTCTCATGGCGGGCGCCGGGTTTGTGCCGATCTGCGTCCGGCCGCCCGCCTCCATGGTACCTGTTGACCCGGGCCAACGCCTGTGACACAGTGGGCCGGAAAGGTTAAGTCTCGGTTAAACTGCCGTTCGAGCATACCCGGGGAGGCAGGCGGTCGCCGCGGGTATACTTGCCGACACCCGGCGGCAGGATTCTGAAAGGAGTGTCTATGGCGGTCGTTCGTCCGTTTTGCGGCATCCACTTCGATGGGGAGCGCGTCGACCTGGCTCAGGTCGCGGCGCCTCCTTACGACGTGATCTCGCCCGCCGAGCAGGAGGCTCTGTACGACAGGAGCCCGCACAACATCATTCGGCTGATCCTGAACCGCGCCGAGCCGGGAGATTCGGAGCACGCGCGGTATGACCGGGCTGGAGCCTGGCTGCGCACGGAGTTGGACGAGCAGATTCTGCGACGCGACACGCAGCCGGCGCTTTACGAATACGTACAGCGCTTCAACGATCCGATCGCACCCGCCAAGGTCCATGAGCGCCGGACGCTGCTGTGCACCCTGGAGCTTCAGCCCTACTCTGCCGGCGTGGTTCTGCCGCACGAAGAGACCCACTCGAAGGCGAAGGCCGACCGGCTGATGCTCATGACGGCCACACAGTCCAACCCGGAACCGATCTACGGCCTGTATGAGGATGCCGCCGGCGATGTCGCGGCGGCACTGGATGGGGCCACCCGCTCAGCCGCGCCACTGCTGCAACTGGGTGCGCCCGGCGACGCCGAAACGTGCGGTGAGCACACCGTCTGGCGCCACGCCGATGAGACTTTGTGCCGGGAGATCGTCGCCCTGTTTGCGCCCCGTCGCGTTTGGATTGCCGACGGCCACCACCGTTACGAAACCGCGCTTGCGTATGAGGAGCGGCAGCGTGCCGCGGGACGCGCCACCGGCGGCAGCAGTTCGCAGATACTGATCGGCCTCACAGCCTTTGAAGACCCGGGGATTGTGGTGCTGCCCACGCACCGGATGGTTCTGCGCGGCGCCATGGCTGCCGCGCACATGCCCGGCCTGTTGAATCTGCTCGGCAAGTGGTTCTCGGTCACGCGCGATGTCGATCCGGAGAGTTTCCTGGCGGGGCGCGGTGGAGAGGGTCGGTTTGTGATGCTGGCGGGCGCCGGCACGCCACGCCGGTACGGCCTGGCGCTGCGAGACCGGGCCGAGATGGAGACGCTGGCCGAGGCGGGCCATTGCGAGGCATGGCGCCGACTGGATGTCTCGGTGCTGCAGACGCTGGTTTTGGATCACAGCCTGGGTATCCGCTGGAAGGATTTGGCGGCCACAACCGAAGTTGCCTACACGCGTGACGCCGTACAGGCGGCGGAGTGGGTTGCCGCCGGCGAATGGCAGCTGGCATTTCTTCTGCCGCAGCCGAGCGTGGAGGAGGTCCGCGACGTGGCCGCAGCGGGCGACAAGATGCCGCAGAAATCCACCTTCTTCTATCCGAAGCTGTGGAGCGGCCTGATCCTCCGATCGCTGCTTTGACAGGCGTATCGATGCGCCGGGAGGATCACCGGCTTCTCGAAGGCCTGAACGAGCGCCAGCGTGAAGCCGTCACGTGGGGTGATGGACCGCTGCTCATTTTCGCGGGCGCCGGCAGCGGCAAAACGCGGGTTCTTACGCATCGGGTGGCATGGCTGGTTGCCGAGCGTGCGCTGCCACCGAGATCGATCGTAGCCGTTACGTTCACCAACAAGGCAGCGCGTGAAATGCGAGGGCGGATTGAAGGGCTTACCGGCAGCCTCACGGCGCGATCCATCGCGGCCGGCACGTTTCATTCGATGTGCGCGCGATGGCTGCGGGAGTTTGCGGACTACGCCGGAGTAAGCCGCAACTTCACCATCTACGACGATACCGACCAGATGGCGCTGATGAAGCACTGCCTGGCCGAGCTTAACGTGAACACCGAGCATATCGCGCCGCGCGCGGTGCTCTCACGCATCAGCCGTGCGAAGGAGAACCTGCTCACTCCGGAAGCGTTCGCCGGCCTTGCGTCGGACTATTTTGAAGAGCAGTGCGCGCGCGCGTACACGGCCTACCAGGAATCGCTGGCGCTCAACGACGCACTCGATTTCGACGATCTGCTGATGATGATGGTGCAGGTGATCGAGCGCTCGCAGGTGGTTCGCGACGCCATGCAAGGCCGATTTCAGAGCGTTCTGGTCGACGAGTTTCAGGATGTGAACGCGGCGCAGTACCGGCTGATACGGCGACTCGCCGAAACGCACCGCAATCTTTGCGTGGTCGGGGACGATGATCAATCGATCTACCGCTTCCGCGGCGCCGACGTCCGGTTGATCCTGCAGTTTGAGGAAGACTATCCGGACGCCCATGTGGTGAAGCTGGAGCAGAACTACCGCTCCACCAGTATCATCCTGAACGCCGCCAACGCCGTGGTGGAAAGAAACCCATCGCGCCGGGCTAAAAGGCTCTGGACGGCTGCCGAGGGTGGAAAGCCGCTGACGCGGATTGACGCCGACAACGACCAGGAAGAAGCGGTTGGTATCGTTCGGCTCATCTCGGCCGACAGCGGTCCAAACCGCCGCAGCCTGAACGAGTTCGCCGTGCTGTATCGCACCAACGCGCAGAGCCGAGTGTTGGAAGAAGCGATGCGCAACTGGTCGATTCCATACCGCATCGTCGGCGGGCTGCGCTTTTACGACCGGAAGGAGATCCGCGACATCATTGCCTATCTCCGCGTACTCCGCAACCCGGCCGACAGCGTGAGCCTGAAACGTATTGTCAACGAGCCGCCGAGGGGGATCGGCAACACCACCGTCGGGACGGCCGAGAGGCTTGCCGCCGAGCAGGGCATAACGCTGTGGAGCGCATTGGAGCAGATGGCGACAAGCGGCGATGTGGCAAATCGAACGCGCCGCGCTGTGGGCAGCTTTCTGGAGATGATGGCGCTGGTCGGCAGCCGGCGCGAAGAACTGACCGTCACCGAACTCACGGTCTCTCTGCTGCAGCACAGTGGCTATCGCGATTCTCTGAGCGAGGGTGGCTCCGAGGAGGGTTTCAACCGGCTGGAAAACCTGAACGAACTGCTTGCCGTGACGGCGCAGTTTGAGCAGCAGACCGAGAATGCCAGCCTGGACCTGTTCCTGGAACAGGTTAGCCTGGTTGCCGATGTGGACACAATGGAAGAGTCGTCCGAGGCCGTCACTCTGATGACCCTGCACTCCGCGAAGGGCCTGGAGTTCCCGGTCGTCTTTCTTTCTGGTCTGGAAGAAGGCGTGTTTCCGCACATGCGCTCGCTGGAGGGCGGCGCTGCGGAACTGGAGGAGGAGCGGCGACTTTGCTATGTAGGCATCACGCGGGCGCGCGATGAGCTTGTGCTTAGCTGGGCGTGCCGCCGGGCTTTGTACGGCGGAATCCAGTACATGCGGCCCTCGCGCTTTCTTGACGAGATTCCGGCAGAACTGTTTGGCTCCCGCGGGACGCGGAACCGCACGCCACTTCCTGAGCCCCGGCGCCGCGAGCCTGTGGAAGTAAGCGAGCTGGACTGGGCGCCGGTGCGAACCGTTCGCACGAACGTGACGCCCGATTCTCCATACCGGCTTGGCCAGCGGGTGCGCCATGCCGTGTTCGGAAAAGGTGTAGTGGTGGCGGTCGGCGCCGAGGGGAGCGAGGTTGCTGTAGACGTTGCGTTTCCGGATGTCGGCATCAAGAAGCTGATGCCTTCTTTCGTGCCGCTGGAGATACTGCCTTGATCGGCGCTTCCGCAGGAGGGCAGCGCGTTGGCTGAGAGCCGCGTTATCTCGGCGCTGCGCGCCGCTTACGACCGAGAAGCGGAAGCCGCGCAGTGCTACCGACTTTTAGCCGAGCAGCAGAAGGAGGAGCGGCGCGCTCACATATTTATCCGGCTGGCAGAGGCTGAGGAGGACCATGCCCGCCGCTTCTCCGAGCGAATTGTCGCTCTCGGAGGCGCGCCTCCCCCGCCGATTGGCCCGGCTACCGCGGCACAGCGGATGATGACGCGCACACTGGGAGCCGACGCGATGCTGCGCCGGATGGAAGCTGAGGAAGAGAAGAACATGGCGCAGTTTGCCAGGCACGCCGCAGCGCTGGCGGAGGATGCCGAGTCGCATACGCTATTCAACACGATTGAGGAGGAAGAGAAGCACCACGCCGCTTTACTGCACGGGCTCAAGCCGCCGGTAGAGCCCAAAACGCGCCTTGAGGCGCTGTTGAAGGCGGAGAAGTGGCATGTAAACACCGGCAGCTGGATCGGCGACTCGATCTACGGCATCAACGACGGGCTGGGCGCGGTATTCGGAATCGTCAGTGGTATGGCGGGTTACGCCGGCGGTCGGCATGTGGTGCTGGTAGCCGGCATGTTCGGGATGCTGGCTTCCGCGCTGTCGATGGGTTCCAGCGCCTACATGGCCGGCAAGTCGGAACGCGAGGTTTATGAGGCCGAGCTGATGCGCGAGAAGGCGGAAATCGTCGACTCGCCGGAGCACGAAAAGGAGGAGCTGGGCCTGCTCCTGCAGTTGAAGGGGCTTGACGAAGCTGACGCAACGGCGATGGCGGAGCGCATCGCGCAGCAGCCGGACCAGTTTCTGAAAACGATGGCCCAGGAAGAGCTGGGACTCAGCGAACGACACTTTCCAAATCCGTGGATCAGCGCGGTTTCAGCTCTGGTATCCACCGCGATCGGCGGTACGATCCCCGTTCTGCCCTTCATGTTCACACACGGCATGCCGGCGCTGGTGGCGGCCGCCATCGTCGGTATGGCGGCCCACTTCGTTGTTGGCGCCGCGAAGAGCGTGGTGACCGCCCGCTCATGGGTATGGAGCGGATTGGAGATGACGCTGATCGGCTTCATCTCCGGTGGAATCACCTACGGAATCGGCGCGCTGGCACACGCCGCGTAAGAGCAGCTCCGCCGGCGCTACTTTGTCTGCTGCTGCAGGAACCCCGCCCAATCCGGCGCGTTTCCAGGCTGCGATAGCGCGAGTTGGCCGTAAGAGGTCAGATAGTTCCCGGGCTGTGGTACGTAGACCGCCAGACCGTTAGAGTTGGCCTGGCCCGTACTGCCGTGGGCTGCCGTGATGACGGCGCCGGTCTGGCCCGTAAGCGCCGCCTGGAGATTCACGCCGGCCTGTTTCACATCGGAAAACGCCGTGCCGGGCACGCTTCCTCCACCGGTGCCCACCCCATTGAGGATCAGGCTGATATAGTTGTAAAGGTCCTTGTTATCATGGTAATCGTAGGCCTGCGCATTATCACGGGCGGCGCCGTAGAGAGTGGCCTCGACGCTGTTGTGCAGCGTAAGGGCTTTACCGAACGTCTCCATGGCTTGACCGACTGCCTGCATCTTCGACAGATCGATCACCGATTGCGTGATGTCGGTCGCCGATGAGTATGGCGGGTTGTTCACAAACTCCTTGACGATGCTGGTACCCACGGCGCACGGATTGGCGGCATCGGCCTTCAGATCGGTCAGCCACTTGTCGTAGGGGTATCCCGGCCCGGGCGGGCTCTCTTCGGAGCCGACCATCACGCGGGCGCTATTGCGCAGTTCGTAGGCGACCTCCACCATGCCTTCCAAAGATGCATCGAAGACGATCATGTCGAGGGGCTGCGCCAGGTTTTGCAAAGCCAGCGGAAGCTCCCACGTCTCAATCTCCCAGTTGGTTTCGTTGTCCTGCGAGACGGCATTGGCCTTTGGCGACGTGATATGCCGGTACGCGCTGCGGTATGCCGGCCGCCATCCGGAGCCATGGTCCCAAATCAGGAGCATAACGTTATCGGCCGGATAGTTGGAGACGCCCCAATGCACAAAATCGGAAAGCACCTGGTAGGCGCCCATATCCGACTGGTCCGCCGGCAGCCCGGCATCGTTCGGATTGTAGGATTTCCCATTGGTGCTGGGATCGGCAAGCCGATCGGGGTCCAAAACCGTGGTGTTTCCGTTTTCAATGGCCTGCACATCGGTGGCGTTGTGCTGTTTGATGAAGTAGCGGCGGGTGCCCACAAACGAGGCGTTTCCACAACCCGGGTCGGAACAGGTTCCCGCAGCGGCCTGTTTCCACTGTACAACGATATTCACGTTGGCATCTGAGCCGACGGATGCAATCTGACCCATGTTCAGCAGACTGTATGGCTGCAGGTCGTTAGCGGCGTTCATGTAGATAAGCACCGTCCATTTGGCGCGGCCAGCCTGGTGTGCATTGGTTGCGCATGCGGCGCGGCCGGCGGGCGGTGGAGGAACCACCGCGCCGCCGCCGCCGCCGCAGCCGGAAAACGAGGCGCCGGCAATCCCGATGATGCCGGTCCATAGCGAGGCTCGCCGCAACCAGTTGCCCGCTTTCAACATTCCTGCACCTCCTGCGTGCGCCTACCCGGCGCGAAGCGCGCACATCGCTCAAGTCTCCAAAACCGTGGGGGATTCGTTCCGGGCTGCTCGCACGCGTTGTTGCGGGGCAAAGGGGAAGAGGCTATAATAGGCTCGCCCGGTGAGGAATTATACCACGGCGGCCGTCCCCATGCTTGACGCAACTTGGCGATGGGTGATCGGTGGCGCCGCCCACCATCTCGCTTGCCTGGAGGACCACAGAGTGAAACGGAAGGCTGCCATGACTCGCCGTGAATTCTCAACGATACTAGCCGGCGCCGCTGCGGGGCTGGCCGTTCCGGCAGCAGCGCAAACGCCGGCTGAACCGGCCAAACCGCCGGTGGATGGGCGCATTGCGTGGCTGATATCGGAACGTGGCGCTTCCGGCACCGAGGCGCAAAACAGCGGTATCGCCGACCAGTTGAAGCAGATAGACGGTACCGCGGCGGCAATGCGCAAGTATCACCTGGATGATGGCGGCAGCGAACCGGCGACCGTTTTTTTCGCGGAGCGAAGCCATGCGTAAACAGATACCGGACCGGGACGTGTGGTTTCTTTCGGCCACCGAACTCGGCGCCCGCATCCGCGCCGGCGAGGTGACCTCCGTGGAGTTGACTCGCCTCTACCTCTCGCGACTGGAGCATGAGGGGCGCCGCTTGAACGCCGTTGCCGAACTGACCGCCGACCTTGCAATGAAACAGGCGAAAGCTGCCGACGCCGAGGCAGCTCACAAACGGTTCCGCAGCCCGCTGCACGGCGTTCCGTTTGGCGTGAAGGACCTGTTCGCCACCGCGGGTATTCCAACGCGCTGGGGTTCGCCGGCGCACAGCGACCAGGTTTTTCCGTACGATGCCACCGTGGTGAAGCGGCTGCGCGAGGCCGGCGCCGTGCTGGTGGCCAAACTGGCCATGGTGGAGCTCGCGGGCGGCGGCGGTTACGAAACGCCCGGCGCTTCCATCACCGGCCCGGGCCTTTGCCCCTGGAATGCCGATCGGTGGTCGGGCGGATCCTCCTCCGGCTCCGGCGCAGCCGTCGGCGCCGGCGCGGTTGGCTTCGCCCTTGGCACCGAGACATGGGGCAGCATCACCGTTCCCGCTGCGTTCTGTGGCGTTTCGGGCCTGCGGCCCACCTATGCGCGAGTGAGCCGGCACGGCGCCATGGCGCTCTGCTGGACGATGGACAAGGTTGGCGCGCTGTGCCGCTCCGCCGAAGACTGCGGCCATGTGCTGGCGATCATCGGCGGCCACGATCCGAACGACGCCACCAGCGCGCCGGGAAAGTTCGCCTTCCGGGCGCGAGCCGCAACATCATCGGCGGCTCGGCCGGTAAGGCTGGGAATCCTGCCGCAGAATTACCGTAAATCACCAGACGCCAAGCGGCTTTTTGACGCCGCCGTGGCTGTTTTCCGGGGCCTGGGATTCCATACGGCTCCTGCAAAGTATCCGGCTGGAATACCGTACGATGCGGCCGCCAATGCCATTGTGACGGCCGAGGGATCCGCCGCATTTGAAAACCTGATACGCAGCGAAAAACTGGCGCTGCTCGCCGATCCTTCGCAGCAGGCCGGGCTGCTGTCCGGCCTCGCGATGCCGGCGGCCGATTACCTACGCGCGCTCCGGATCCGGACGCAAGCCCTAAAGGCGCTGAACACCCTCTGGACGCGGTTTGACGCGCTCATCGCTCCCACGCTGCTGACCCCGGCGATACCGGCCAACGCCAACATGAACACCCTGGATGTTCCCTGGGGCGGAAACGGCGGGCCGGGCAACCTTGCCGGCTGGCCGTCTATCTCCGTGCCCATGGGCTTTACCGCCAATGAGCACCTGCCGCTGGGCCTGGAGATCATCGGCAAGCCATTCGCCGAGCAGACGATCCTCTCGATCGCGATGGCCTGGCAGAAGCATACCAGCTTCCACCGGCAGCACCCGGCGATCTAGCAGCGCCTGCCTGCTGCGCGCAGGGCGCAATTTGGCCTGCTCACATGTGGTATTCACCGGCGTTCACGGCGCCGGCGCGCCTACCAGATCATCATCTTCTGGCGCTGCGTCACCCAGTCGGGCACGGGCTGACCGAACGCCTGGTAGAACTCGGGCATAAGCGAGGTCGGACCGATAACGCGATATTCGGCTGGAGAGTGCGGATCGGTGTTGATCTGCAGGCGCAGGCTTTGGTCGCGCATCTTCTCGCGCCACAACTGGGCGTATGCAATGAAAAAGCGCTGATCCGGTGTAAAGCCATCAATCTTCGCCGGTTCCGGATGCGCCTTCTCGGCTAACTGGAATGCCGTCCAGGCGATCCGCATGCCGCCGATATCCGCCGTGTTCTCACCCAACGTCAATGCGCCGTTGATGTGCAGCGTCCCTATCGGCACATAGGCGCTGTACTGCTTTACGATGAGGTTGCTCCGCTCCTTGTAAGCCGCCGCGTCGGCCTTTGTCCACCACTCTTTGAGGTTGCCGGAGGCATCAAAACGGCGGCCCTGGTCATCGAATCCGTGCGTCATTTCGTGGCCGATCACCATTCCGATGCGTCCGTAGTTGACGGCATCGTCCGCCGCGGTATCGAAGAATGGAGGCTGCAGAATGCCGGCCGGGAAGTTGATGCTGTTATCGCGCGGAGAGTAGTAGGCATTCACGGTTGGCGGCGACATTCCCCATTCGTTCCGGTTCCGCGGTTTGCCGATTCGCGAAAGGCTGCGACGGAAGCCATATTCGGCGCCCTGCTGAATGTTGGCGAAGAACGAGCTGCGCACAATCGGCAGCCCAGCATATTTCCGCCACTTCGACGGATATCCCACATTTATCGCGATTGCATCTACCTTGTGGAGCGCCTGCTTATGCGTTGCGGCGCTCATCCAGGCTACCGAGGCAAGGCGCCCACGCAGCACAGCGCGCAGGTTCCGCACCATCATCAGCGAACGCTCACGCGCGGCAGGCGGGAATGCCCGCGCAACGTAGAGGCGGCCGAGCGCCTCTCCGAGCATCCTGTTGGTTACGGCCACGATGCGGCGCCAGCGCGGCTGGTTGACTGGAATACCTCTCAGCTGCTTGCCGGTGAAGGCGAAGTCGGCCGCCACAAAGGGTTGGCTGAGATACGGCGCAGCGCGGGCGACAACGTGCCAGCGAAGATAGGCCTGCCAATCGGGCGGCGGCGTGGTTTCAATCATCTTGCCGACAGCCGTCAGCGCGGCCGGATTACCGACGTTGACCTGGGTGTTGGTATGCATGCCCAGGTCGTTGAGGTACCGCTGCCAATCAATCCCCGGCGTCAGCGCATTGATCTGGGCCAGGGTCATCACATGCAGGGTGGCATACGGGTTTCGCCGCTTTGCTCGCTCCATGGCTGACTTAGCCATGGCCGTCTCCATCCGCATCACCGTCTGAGCATCGGCTGCCGCCTGATCGGCCGGCTCGCCGATGAGGCCGAGCATGGTGGCTACATGCTGAACGTACGCAGCGCGGATGCGGGCCATCCGCGGATTCTTGCTGAGGTAGAAGTCGCGGTTGGGCAGCCCCAAGCCGCCCTCGTCCCAACCGAAGATCGTCTTGTTGGCATCGGTTGGCAGGCCGCGCGCGCCGGCGCTGAATGCGGCTCCGACGCCTTCCATCTGCAGCTTCGCGATGGTGTCCAGCACGCCTGTAGCGTCGTAGATTTTCGCGATATCATCCAGTTCCGGCTGGATCGGCCTGTATCCGGCCGCATCGATCGCGGCACGATCCATACCGCTGGCGTAGAGGTCACCCACCTTCTGGATCGCGCTGCCGGGCGCCGCGGTTTTGTCGGCTGCCGCGTCGGTAACGATCTGGTGCAGCAAGTTCATGTTCCGCAAGTAGAGGCCATTGAAGTTGCCCCATGAGGCCTGGTCCGGCGGGATTGTCGTGGTTTTCAGCCAGTTGCCGTTTGCAAATCCATACAGGTCTTTAACGGGATCCACCGATCGGTCCATACTCGCGAGGTCCAGGCCGCGCGTCCAAACCGTGTGTCCCCCCGTTGACCCGGTTTGAGCGCGCAGCACGACCTGCGAACCGGCGGCCGACCAGCAAACGAGTACAAGGCAAAGTAACTGCTTCATGCGCGAAATCTCCTGCGGCTCAGCGGAACCAAAAACTACGAGGACAAGGGAAGGGGCACGAAAAACCCGGCGGTACATTCGATACCGATGCCGCAAAATCCTTCCTTTGTGCGGCTGAAGGGCACACAGGCGATAGATACTAGTTGTTACACATGCACCCGGCCTGAAGTGTTACCACGGTGCCCGGGGGTACAGAAGCGGCAAGTGGACCTTTACGCGGCGCGCACCCGCACACCGGCAGCCGAGCATGAGGCGTTTTGTGCCTCACACCTGGGCGTAACCCAGCCATGCTGCATATGTCACATACGGTCCATTGGTCCCATTCGGAGGCTCAGGCTCCGCGACAAGCCGGTCGCGCAGAGCGGAGATGGGACAACTACGGCAACTGAGACCTATGGGAGACACCATCACCCGAAGATCGAGCGCGGCGCAGCCACATCACGCTGTCTGCCGCTTGTATCTCGCCAACCGAAGCGCGTTACCAACCACGCTGATATCGCTCAGCGCCATCGCTACGCTGGAGACGATAGGTGAAAACACGACGCCACTGAGAAGGTAGAACAGGCCGGCAGCCATGGGTATGCCAAGTGTGTTGTAGCCGAACGCAAAGGTGAGGTTCTGACGTATATTGCGCATGGTCGCGCGCGACAGCAGGATGGCGTCAACCACACCGTTCAGGTCGCTGCCGGTCAGGATGACATCTGCTGCCTCGATAGCAATATCTGTTCCAGCGGCAATTGCGATACCTACATCCGCGGAGGCCAGAGCGGGAGCGTCGTTGACGCCGTCTCCCACCATGGCGACCACGCCGAACTCCTTCTTGAGGCGGTTGATTTCTGAGGCCTTGTTCGCCGGCAGTGTCTCGGCCACCACCTGCCGGATGCCGACCTCCGTGGCCGCGGCATTCGCCACCGCGGCACGATCTCCGGTGATCATCACCACCTCAAGGCCCAATCGCTTGAGTCGCGCCACCGCTCCGGCTGCCGACGGCTTGACGGCGTCGGCAATGCCGATGGCGGCGACAACCGATCCATTCACCGCCAGCAGCACCGGCGTGTTCGCGCGCGTTTCAAGCTCCTCGATCTCAGTCTGCAGCTCCTGCGGGATAACGGCTCGCGCCTCCTTGATCAATGCGGGTGACCCGGCAATCACGCGGCGTCCGGCGACGATCGCCCGGGCGCCACGGCCCGGTACTGCGAGGAACTGCGATACATCCGGCGCCCTGACGGCACGAGAATTGGCAGCATCCACGATCGCTCTGGCTACGGGGTGTTCACTGCCCTGCTCCACCGCGGCTGCGGCTGCCAGGGCATCCACCTCGGTCCAGCCATCCGCCACCTTGATATTCTGGACAACCGGCCGGCCCTCGGTGAGCGTTCCGGTCTTGTCCATCACCACGCATCGAACCGCGGAGAGACGTTCGAGAGCCGGCGCACTCTTGAACAGAACGCCCATGCGCGCGGCAGTGGCGGATCCCACCATGATCGAGGTTGGCGTGGCGATTCCCAGGGCGCACGGACAGGCGATGATCAACACGGCAACTGCCGCCGTGACGGCGTGGCCCAGGCGCGGATCGGGGCCAAACAGGAACCAGCCGGCAAATGTGAGCACTGCCGCCGCCAGAACCGCAGGCACAAAGATAGCCGTCACCCGATCTGCCATTCGCTGTATGGGGGCGCGTGACGCCTGGGCTTCCTGAACCAGCTGAGCGATGCGGGCGAGGGCAGTCTGAGATCCAACTGCCGTAGCCGTCATTTCAAACGTGCCATCGCGGTTCAGCGTGCCGCCGGTCACCAGGCTGCCCTCCACCTTGTGAGCCGGCTCGCTCTCGCCGGTCAGCATGCTCTCGTCCACCCAGGACTCGCCGGCAGTAACCTTGCCATCCGTCGGCACCTGGCTGCCCGGCTTGACACGCAGCCGGGCTCCGACCGTAATGGCGGTTCCCGCTATCGTAACATCTCCGCCATCCGTAACCAGAATCGCTTCCCGCGGCCGCAAATCCAGAAGCGCCTGCATCGTGTGCCTGGCGCGGCCGCGCGACCTGGCCTCCATCAACTGGCCGGTGAGGATCAGCGTGATGATCACTGCCGCGGTTTCGAAATACGCGCCGCCGGAGCCGCCGTGCGCCGCCACGTAGTGGGGTGCAACGGTAACGGCCGCCGACCACGCCCACGCGGCAAACGTACCAAGCGCGATAAGCGTGTTCATATTCGTGGTTCGACTCTTTAGAGCCGCCCATGCACCCGTAAAGAACCCGCTGCCGGCGCCGAACACGACCGGCGTGGTGAACGCCAGCTGCAGCCAGTTCCACCACGGCGCGTTCATCGTGCGAATGGGGAACAGACCCAAGTGGCCACCCATATCCATGATCAACACCGCCGCTGTAAGTACCGCGGCCACCAGAATCCGGCGCACGGCGCCGCTCGTCTCATCGTGCTCCATACCGGGCATCTGCTCGGGAGTCCCGGGTTCCGCAATCGTCGCGTGATAGCCGGCGGCTTCAATCGCCTCGATCAAACTGGCTTGCGGCGTGGCCGCTCCGGCACGAACCACGGCGCTTCCGGTCATCAGATTGACGTTAGCGTCCTCAACGCCGGGCACGCCTCGCAGAGCCTTTTCCACGTGCGCCACACACGACGCGCAATGCATTCCGGTTACGGTAAGCGTGCATGCAGCAGCCGCCGAAGTGTCACTGGAAACGGTACTCGTCATGGCCGCGCCTCATTTGGCAAACTTGTAGATAACGTCCATCATTTCGCGGTGGATCCGCTCAGCCTCAACGGGGTCGCCGCGGCGAAGCGCGTCCGTGACGCAGGTCTCCAGGTGGTTGCGCATTATCACCTTGCCTGCTGCGCGGAGGGCTTCATGGATCGCAGAGATCTGCGTCAGCACCTCCACGCAGTAGGCCTCATTCTCCACAAGGCGCTTTACCCCTCGAACCTGTCCCTCAACTCGGCTGAGCCGGTTCAGCACATCCCTCTTTGTCTGATCGATTACGGGCATGGCGATGATTATACCCCTCTAGGGTATACGATCGGCATCTCCAGCCGGTTCCATCGCGGGCGCCGCGGATTAGAAGCAGAGGAAAACCGGCTGCCCGTGGCGAACAGGAAGCTCGCTACCCCGTCGGTGAGTCTGCAGCCGTCTGTCGTCGCGAAGTACCTCCTGATGCCATTCCCTTACTTGCGCCGGTTGGCGACCGTGTTTGGTTTCGCCATCGTGTGCCATGCTGCCATGGCGGCTCCGCTGCGATCGTATCGCACCGTCGCGGCCGGTGTACCACTCATGGTGGTTGCTGTTGACCTCAACGACCAACATGTTCGCGTTACGGGAATGACGGCAGCCGGCGGCAGCGGCAGCGCCGAGGGCTTCGGCAGCATGGTGCGCCGCACGCACCCGGCGTTTGCCGTCACCGGCACCTACTTCGACCCTAAAACGCGGGTAGTACTGGGTTCTCTGGTGGTCGACGGCCAGCTGGTGCACCACGGCGGCTACGGTACCGGGCTCTGCCTGACGGACGACAACCGGTGCGAGTTTGGCGGCCCGTACATTCGCAACGGGCGTGTGTACTGGGGTGATTACGACTTCGTCTGCTGCAGCGGTCCCAGGCTGGTGCGCTCCGGTCGAGCCGGAGTTAACGCCGGACGGGAGGGATTCCACGATCACCAGCTGCTGTCGCCGGCCACGCGCGCGGCTGTTGGACTTACCTCAGACAACCGGCTCGTTTTTGCCGCCACCCGCGACAAAATCTCGCTGCCACGGATGGCGATGGTGATGAAGGCGCTTGGCTGCCGTAACGCCATCGAGCTGGATGGTGGCGCATCGCTGGCGTTCTACTACCGCGGCAGCTACCTGATCACGCCGCGGCGTCCGCTCACAAACCTGATCCTTGTCTACGACCGGCAGAAGCAGTACGCACGTTTTCGCCGGCGTTTAACGCACCATGTGGGGCAACGACCGGGCTAATCCTCGTCGTTCGCCACGCCAAGCATCTCAAACTGCGACCAGCCATGCGCCGCCAGGTAGACGCGGACCCTGGCTCTGGCGCGGCGTATTCGCTGCTCGGCAGCTTTTTGCGTGGTTCCTGTCTGCGCCGCCAGTTCGCGAACCGTGTGGCCATCCTGGCAGTGACCGATCACGAGTGCCCGCTCTTGCGGATGCAGTTCGGCCAAAGCCTCCAGTAGAGCCGCGCGCGCCATATGCAGCAAGGCGGTCGCGGCGCAAGGGTCCTCATCAGCGCCAGCGCGGCACGGCGGGCAATCCGCTGCCAAACCGTCCTGCGAGCGGTGGACTCTGCGTTCGTGTCTTAGCCAATCGCGGGCGTGGTTCCGCGCAGACTTGTAGAGCCAGCCGCCATCCAGGGAGCTTGAGAGTGGCGCTTCACGCTCCGCCGCCGCCATCCACCGCAGCAAGAAGCTGGACGCGACATCCTGTGCGTCATCCTCGTGGATGCCCAATGCCCGCGCTGCGCGGTACCCGGTCTCGCGCACCCTCCGCAGCTCAATCGCGGTCGCTCCCATCGCCAACCCCTTCAGTCAATGCGTACGTGGACCGGCATTAACCAGCGGCAGCCTCTGGCCGTCAACGCCGGCAATCAGTTCAGCCATTGCCGCATTTGCGCGATGTCGTCAGCGAATCGAGCACTGGGCGCAAGCTGCGTCCTGCGTCGTTGACACCGGCGTCACCTGGGCTGCCCAGGCAATGGCCGCTGCAAGCATGGCCACCGCAGCGAGCAAACATGCCGATCCTGCCCATCGTTTCACGATCACGGGTAACCTGGGATCGGGTGGCTCACGCCTACGCCCGCCGCTTCAGCACGGCTCAGGTTTTTGGCGTGGTTATCGGCGAACACGATATTGTATCGCCGCAATGGCACTTCCAGATCACCGTGCCAGCTGCCGGCGCCGTCGAAAAGCGTTGCGGTTTGGGCCGGGTTGGGCAGTGACTCCACAGTCTGCTGCTCCGCCGCAAGCAGGCTGTTGTAGTAGTAGCTGGTGCCAAAAGCCGAATAGCTGGAGGTTACGAAGGGAGTTACCTCGTCTGAGCCTGGAAAGAGCGATGGCGCGCCCGTGCCGGAGGGACAGTGGAAAACCTCGCGGCTGCGGGTATATGGCGCCAGCGCCACCTGTATCATGGGCAGCACGGGTATGGCCGATTGATAAGCTGGAAAGTCTGCCCAGTCACTGGCGTCGAGCTGGATGAAGGGATCCACCGCCCATGAATACCGTTCATCGTAATCTGCCGTGTACATCGCCACACCGAGGCCGATCTGATGCAGGTTCGAGAGGCATGCGCTGGTGCGCGCCGCATTCCGCGCACGGGCAAATACCGGGAACAGAATGGAGTCCAGCACGCTGACAATGCCGATGACAACCAGCATCTCAACCAGCGTAAAGGCTCTCCGCTGGGACTTGTCTTTCATGGGTGGTATCCCATTGCTGTCAGTGCGCGCCTTGCGCATAAGCGGACGACATCGCGCCTATCGTTCAACAGCTGTACAAGAGCGGGGACTGCGCGACGTGCCTTGAGATATTGACAGACACGGGCCGCGGACGACTTGACGATTCCGTACCTGCTGTCTGTTGGGTCGTCGCGCGATAGAAGCGGCACAACGGCCGTAAGAGCGCGCGCCCGGTGCCGTGCGTCAGACTCATAAGCGGTGCAATAGCATCGACAGTAATCAGAGCGTTCTCACCTGACTGCAGTGGCCGGTTGATAAGGCCAAGCAGGAAAGCAAGGTCGCTGTCGGTTATGGTGTGCGTGGTATCGACTTGATCGTTAATGGCGAGCCAGCGAAGGTAGTCTGGCTTTCGCATGATGCCGGCCGCCTGCATGCTGCTGGCGACGGCCTCGTTCGTACGCGCTACCATAGCGGCATTATAGATGCGTGCGCCGAGGAGCACGAGCAGCGCGAGGCCCACGCACAATAGCGCCATCGCCCGCATCGCGCGTGGCCGTCCCTGGCGTGAACTCGGGCGGATCCTAGGCGCCATCAGGGCCTCCCGGCTGACATTGCATCCGGACCGCGACCTGATGTCCAGCTATGGGCATGTGCGCATAGCACGGTGACTATCGCGCGCCGTTGAACACAGGGAGACACATGCCGGCGAATTGTTGCAATTTGCCGGAGTAGAACTCATGTTACAGCACGACTGGCGCCGCGGTTGGCTTGTGCGGTCTCAGCTAGTTGCTGCCTCATACTGCCTTAACGCCGCGGAGCGCCCGTTGCGACACCTTGTTTCGTACGCTCCGCTGCGAACCTGTGGACCGTGACGCCAATCGGTTCGGCAGTGACTCTCCCCGCTACACCGGGTGGAGCTTGCAGTGGTTAAAGTGCGGCCACAAAGCCGCCGATGCGGAAGGCCATCGCCATCACTGTGAGCACCGGGTTGAAGCCGCCGTTGGTCACGTGGAGCGAGGCATCGGCGATGAAGAGGTTCTGGTGGCCGTGTACGCGACCGAAGGAATCGGTCACCGAGGAGCGGGGATCACGGCCCATTCGGCACGTGCCGGCCTGATGCTGGCCGCCACTGAGGCCAAGCCCTGGCGGGCCGCCCCATATTCGGGAGGCGCCGCTGGCGCGCAGCCACTCGCAGCAGCGCTCCCAGATCGCCGCTGCCGTCTTTACGGTTTCCGGATGGGTTCTACCGCTCAGCCGGGCAACGGGGATGCCCCACCGATCACGCACGGAGCCGTCAAGCTCCACGCGCGCGTTGGGACTGGGAATCTCCTGCACCGGTCCCGTAACCTGCAGGGTGCGCCGGTAGTTCTCGCGCATCCACCGCTTGTTCTCAATGCCCCAGCGGGGCACATCGGGCGGCAGCCCATTTCGCCAGAAGATGATCGGCAACTCGATGAAGTCGTTGCACAGCATCGCGCCGCCAATAACGCCGGGATTGCCGTGGTTGAACCGGCATGTTGCAATGCAGGGGCCGGGCCCTACCCCGTCCCAGCATGGCTCCTCCATAAGCCCGCGAGCCGAAGGATAGTAGTGGCCCTGCAGGTTTCGCCCGACGTGACCCGACGCATTGCCCAAACCGTCTGGGTGCATCGACGAGCGCGAATTGAGCAGCAGGCGTGCGGTTTCAATGGCTCCAGCCGCAACAACAACCGTGCGGGCACGCACGGAGCGCAAGTTCGCCCCCGTGTAAGCCTCTTCGAGCAGCGCCACACCGGTAACTTCCCCCTTGCCATCCGTTACGATCTCCCGAACAACCGCGCCGGTGGCAAGCTGCAGCAGTCCCGTAGCCAGTCCGCGAGGAATCATGGTGCTGTGGACGCCGTTTTTGGCGTCGACCGGACATGGAAAGCCCACGCAGTGCCGGCAGTGGATGCAGGCATTGCGGCCGCCGTAGGGGATTGTGTTCATCAGCATGGGTGGCGGCAGCGTCTCCCAGCCAAGCGACGCTGCGCCGCGCGCCAGGGGAACTCCGCTCCCGGTCACTGGAAACGGTGGCATTGGGTAGCCGCGCGAACCCGATCCGGTGTATCCGTACGACGATGTGTCGCCCGCAACGCCCAACTCCCACTCGACACGCTCGTAGTGCGGCGCCAGGTCACCGTAGGTTATCGGCCAGTCTGCCAATGAACTGCCATCCGGCACACCGTACTCGGAAGCCATCCGGAAGTCTTTAGGATGAAACCGCCATGCCTGGGCGCCGTAGACGCGCGTGCCGCCGCCGACGCAGGATGCGTTGTTGTTCCACGCGCCATCGGTAGCGAGCACCGTGCGCGGAGCCGACCCGGTTGCATCCACGCGGGGGTTCTCAGCCAGGGACGGGCCGGCATTGACGCCGTACAGAGAGAGGCGCTGGTTGCGGAGATGGTCGCCGCCATCGGGATCTGGCGCCACATGCGAACCGCGCTCCACGAGCAGCGTGCGATGTCCAGCTTCGGCCATCAGGCAGGCCACGATACCGCCGCCGGCGCCCGCGCCAATCACAATACAGTCATACTCAGCCTGGATGGGCTCTGGCGCCGCATCGGCGGCGCGCGACAGGCCGGTCAAGGCGCCGAGATCTCGCCCGGTAAGAGATAGCCAACCATGCGCCATGACGTCATTTCGGGATTACCGCCGTTTCCGGGATCCGCATAGTAACCTTCCGCGGCATGGGAGGCGGCGGCCGGCAGCAGGTTCCGCGTTTCCGGGCAGGCTTCGCCCGCCGCGATCGCCACCAGCAGCTCCAGCTGCCGCTCGGAGCCGCAATCGGCGAACGGGCAGCTGAATCGTGCCACCGACTCGGCATCCAGTTCGGCAAGCGCGGACCGGTAGGCCGGCAGCATGTGGCGCAGCGGGCCGGCGAACTGCCGCATCAGGTATTGGCCAACCCCATTCCGCCAGGCCGACGGCCAATCATCTGCCGGAATAAGGCAATCCATAAAGGCACGAAGCGTGCTTAATTCAGACGGTGTCAACATGGGATTGTTTAGCCCTACGCCCGCTGTTTGGACGGCCGGTGAGGATTTACCTCCATCCGGACGGCGCGCGGGGAGCGGCGACCGGGGTAACATTCGGGCGATGCCGATCGCCGTCGTACTCCTGCTCGTCTCGCTGCTGCCTTGCTCCGCTCTCCACACCTCCATGCCGCCTCCGAAAGGGCCGTCCGCCGATCTCGCGTACTTGCGGAGTGCCGCACGCCAGGTAACGAGCGCCGCCATCGTGCGCCCCGGCGCGGCGGTTACCGGCGGTGGAGTGAACACCACCGGCACTACGCTCCGGGCTCCAGGCGGCACTCTCACCACCTATCCGGCATTCTGGATTCGAGACGCCGCCATGATGACCGGGGCGGGATTTGTTGATGCAGCTGAGCTGAACGGCTGGATCCGGGTGATTGCCGCGATACAGCCCGGCGCCGGTGGTCTTACGTTTCCGCACGGGCTGAGCGTGCCGGCCTACAGCATTCCCGATCACATTACGTTTGGCGGCGCGGCCTGCTGGTTTCCCGGCGCCTACACCGACCAGGGTGTGGGAAACTACGGCTACCTGCCGCCGGCAGACGACGCATACTATTTCATCCAGATCGTAAACGAGTATGTTCGCCTGTCGCGCTCGCCGGAAGCTTTTCGCACTGAAGTGGCCACACCCTGGGGCGAACAGCCGCTGGACACGGTGTGCGCGCACGCATTCGACTCGGTGGCCATAGACGGCGGCAGTGGCCTGGTAACATGCGGCAACACACCCACTACGCGCCGCGTCGATTGGGGCTTTTGCGACTCGATCACAAAGTCCGGCGAATGCCTGATGCCCTCACTCCTGCGCTGGCAGGCGGCCAATCGGATGGCAAATCTGTTCGATGGTATCGGCAAGCGCCGTGAGGCGCAGCGCTTTCGCGCCGCGGCCGCGTTGATTCGGCGGAGTATCCGCAGCACGTTTTACCAGCCGACGGGCGACGGAAGGGCGCTGCTGCTGTCGGCCACCGGCATCGGACGAAAGGACGACGTGTGGGCTTCGGCGTTCGCCGTATGGCTCGGCACTCTTCCGGCCGCGGAGAGCCGCGCCGTGGCGCGCCACCTCGTCGACCTCTATCTCGGCGGCGAAATCTGCGAAGATGGCCAGGTCCGTCAGCTTCCGCGCACGGGCCCGCTCGGCGGTGACTGGGAGAGCGCGAGTTCCGGTCCCGGGGCCTACCAGAATGGCGGATACTGGGCGACGCCTACCGGCTGGCTGGTGGTTGCGATGCACACCGTGGATCCGGCAGCTGCCGCACGACTGTTGCACGAGTATGCCGGGTTCGTCGCGGCACGACGGGCAGAGGGCGCACCGTATGAGTGGGTCAACCCGAGCACAAACAGCTTTGTCAACGCCAACTATGGCTCGTCAGCCGGACTGGTGGTTGCCGCGATCGAACACGCGGGGATATACAGGTAACGGCGGCAACGGCACCGTCCTGGCACCACCTTGGGACGGTACTGGGACCGCGGGCATCCTGCCCGCAACGGCCTGGATTCTGCAACCATCCCGTTGGTGCCCCTGTAAAACGGGGGTACCATGCGCGCAACTGGGGGTGATTGCAAGTGCAACCGAGCGAGCATACCGGTGGGGTGGAACGCGCAGCAGCGCGGTTCGCGTCAGCATCAGAGCCGGTGTGGCACTCCCGCGGCTACCTTCCACATTTCGAGGCCGGTGAGGTAGCGCAGCATATCGTTTTCCGCCTGGCTGACAGCCTTCCCCGACGGATTGTCGCCGCAATGGCGGCGCGACTCGCGGATCTGCCCGCGTCCCAGATCGAACTCGAACGCCGCAAACGCACCGAGAGAGTGCTCGATTCAGGTTACGGTGCTTGCTGGCTGCGCCAGCCGGAAGTCGCGCAGATCGTTGAGGGAGCGTTACTCTACTTCGACGGTGACCGCTATCGGCTGCACGCATGGACTGTGATGCCAAACCACGTACACGTTCTGGTAACTCCCCTCGGTGCCAACACCTTGTCCGGAATCGTTCACGCGTGGAAGTCCTATACGGCAAACAAGGCGAACCGCATTGTCGGGGCTTGCGGGCAGTTCTGGCAGTCGGAATACTACGATCGTGCGATTCGCGACGATACGCATTTTACCGCCGCCGTCTTTTACATCGCAGCGAACCCGGTGAAGGCCGCCCTCTGTGCAGATCCGATTGATTGGCCGTTTGGAAGCGCACGACTTAATGGCGCTTGACACGACCGGAATGTCAGGCGACGAGCCGACAGCACTTTCAATCCGTGGATTCTGGGACGGTCCTGGGACCGCGGGCATCCTGCCCGCAATTGCATGGAGTCTGCGACGGTCCCCGGGGCCATACGGAGCGGCGTGATACGTGTCATCCCGGCGCAGGCCTTACGGACGGTTGCGGGCAGGATCCACGCGGTCCCAGGGCCGTACGGAGCGGCGTGATACGTGTCATCCCGGCGCAGGCCTTACGGACGGTTGCGGGCAGGATGCCCGCGGCCCCCGAGGCCATACGGAGCGCCGTGATACGTGTCATCCCGGCGCAGGCCTTACGGACCGTGGAGGGCAGGATGCCCGCGGCCCCCAGGGCCATACTGAGCGCCGTGATACGTGTCATCCCGGCGCAGGCCTTACCTACCGTTGCGGGCAGGATGCCCGCGGTCCCAGGGCCATACGGAGCGGCGTGATACGTGTCATCCCGGCGCAGGCCTTACGGACCGTGGAGGGCAGGATGCCCGCGGCCCCCAGGGCCATACTGAGCGCCGTGATACGTGTCATCCCGGCGCAGGCCTTACGGACCGTTGCGGGCAGGATGCCCGCGGTCCCAGCGCCATACGGAGCGGCGTGATACGTGTCATCCCGGCGCAGGCCTTACGGACCGTTGCGGGCAGGATGCCCGCGGCCCCCGAGGCCATACGGAGCGCCGTGATACGTGTCATCCCGGCGCAGGCCTTACGGACCGTTGCGGGCAAGATGCCCGCGGTCCCAGGGCCATACGGAGCGGCGTGAAACGTGTCATCCCGGCGCAGGCCTTACGGACGGTTGCGGGCAGGATGCCCGCGGTCCCCGGGGCCATACGGAGCGCTACCGGGAATCTTCCTGTCCCCCGGTCTCACCCATTACCGGCCCTGCCGACACGCACGGGCCCGACTTACGGATCTTCAAACTGAACCGCGTAGAGCGCCGCGTATGCGCCGCGACGCTCGATAAGCTCGGCATGAGTGCCACGCTCTATAACGCGCCCCGCTTCCATAACCAGAATCAGATCGGCGGCCAGAATCGTGCTTAGCCGGTGCGCAATGGCGAAGGTGGTGCGCCCTTCCATAAGACCGGCGAGAGCATTCTGAATGAGCCGCTCCGACTGTGTATCCAGTGCCGAGGTCGCTTCATCGAGGATGAGGATGCGTGGGTTTTTTAGGATCGCGCGGGCGATGGCGATGCGCTGCTTCTCGCCACCGGAGAGCTTATAGCCACGTTCTCCCACAACCGTATCGTACTGCTCCGGCAGCGTCATGATATGGTCGTGTATCGCCGCGGCGCGTGCGGCGGCTTCCAGCTCCTCGCGGGTGGCGTCCGGCTTGCCATAGCGCAGGTTTTCGGAGACCGTGTCGTGCACGAGGTACGTCTCCTGCGTCACCACACCAATGAGCCCGGCGAGTGAATCCTGGCGCAATTGCCGCACATCCACACCGTCGACTCGCACCGACCCGCTCTCCACGTCGTACAGCCGAGGAATCAGGTAGGTCAGCGTGGTCTTGCCGGCGCCGGAGTGGCCAACCAGTGCGACGAGGCTGCCGGGCCGCGCTTCAAAGCTGATATCGGCAAGCGTCGGCTCGTCCTGATCATCCGAATAGCGGAAGGTGACGTGCTCAAACGACACGTCACCACGCGCCTTTGCGGCATCCACGCTCACGGCATCGGGTGCATCGACGATGTCCTGCTTCAGGTCCAGATACTCAAAGATGCGGTCGAACAGGGCCACGGCGCTGGTGACGTCCACCTGTGTGTTAAGGAGGTTGGTGAGTGGAAAGAAGAGGCGAGACTGGAGGGCAGTAAACGCCACGATGGTGCCGAGGCTGAGGGCGCCGGAGCCGTGGACGATGAGGTACCCGGCCAGCCAGTAGACCAGCGCAGGCGTGATCGAGAAGGTGAGGCCGATGAGGTTGAAAAAGCCTCGCATGATCATCGCCATCTGCACCTGAGACCGGGTCAGGGCCTCATTCTCAACGGCAAAGTGGCTCTGTGCGGTGCGGCGGCGGCCACTGGTTTTGCTGAGAAGCATCCCCGACACCGAAAGCGTCTCCTGCATCGTGGCGTTGAGAGCAGCCAGCTGGCTCTGTACGTTGCCGCGAACCGAGCGGGCGTATCCTCCCACCCTTGCCCCGATCACCGCGAAGACCGGCAGGATGCCCACCGAGAGCAGGGTCAGGCGCCAATCCATGTAGACCATCACGACCAGCGTTGAGAGCACGGTGGTCACGTTGGAGAGCACCGATGCGGCTGTATCGCTGACCACCGACTGCACCCCACCAACATCGCTAACCAGCCGCGACTGTATCTCGCCGGTTCGCGTGTTGGTGAAGAAGCGGAGCGACATACCCTGCAGATGGTCGTAGAGCCGGTCGCGCATATCTCGCATGATGCGTTGACCAACCACCACGCTGAGGTAGCCGTAGCCCAGGCTGAGCGCCGTGGTTCCGATGGTGGCGGCCAGCGTGTACAGAGTGAAGAGAGTGACCACATGCAGGTTGTGGCCAAGCAGGCCCCGATTGACGATGAGCCGCAGGTAGAGCGGTGGAAGCAGTCCAAGGCCAGCCGAACCCAGCACGGCAGCGGCCGTCCAGATGACGGCCGCTTTGTACGGCAAAAAGAGACGCGCGATTCTGGTGACCGTCTCGCGCGTGATGGGTTTACCTGGGCTGCGCATCGGCCCGTACATCATTCCCATGGGCCTATGTCTCCAGCGGAACGGCCGGCAGCGTCACCGACCAGAATCAACAATCGCCGGCCGGCGATAATCGGGCAAATAGGTGTCGCTGCGTCGGCCACGGCTCCTACCTGCACTATACCTCACGGCTGGACTAGCAATTAAAGCGGAGGCTGTTTCGTTGTATGATGTTCGGAGCCTCGCCGATCACCCACAGGCGCGGCGGAGCCCATGACTGCTACGGGGAGCGAAACCATGCCTGATTTGGAAACGAGTTTGCGCCGGCCGATCGACGCTCAAGCGCTGGATCAGCTATTCCGGAACGCACGCACGCACCGGCAGTGGCAGCCGATCCCGCTTGATGAGGCGCTGTTACGCGAGATTTACAACCTCGCCCGGCTTGGCCCAACCAGCGGCAACTGCTGCCCCGCGCGGTTCCTGTTTGTAACCACGCCGGAAGCAAAGGAGCGCCTGCTGCCCGTGCTGGCGGAAGGCAATCGCGAGAAGAGCCGCACAGCCGCCGCCGTGGCGATTATTGCGTACGATGTGGAGTTCTACGAGCAGCTACCGAAACTGAACCCGTATAGCGATGCACGGTCGATCTATGTCGGCAACGAACCGCTGATTCACGAGACGGCATTCCGGAACAGCAGCCTGCAGGGTGCGTACTTCATAATGGCCGCACGGGCGCTTGGCGTGGATTGCGGGCCGATGAGCGGCTTCAATGCCGAGCAACTGAATGCGGAGTTCTTTCCCGACGGCAAGTGGAAAGTGAACTTCGTGTGCAACCTGGGACGGGGCGACGCAGCCAGGCTCTTTCCGCGCCAGCCGAGGCTGGAGTTTGAAGAGGCGTGCCGGGTCGTTTAGGCCATGAGATGTGGGCAGGGCACATCCATCTACGATCTGAACGCCCGCGGCGGCACCAACGACCCGTTATAGACCCACGGTTTGGCCACCATCCACAAACCAGGTCTGACCCGTAACATAGGCGGCCGCCTCCGAGGCCAGAAACACCACGGCGTTCGCCAGCTCTTCGGGGCGCCCGAGGCGGCCGAGGGGTATCCGGCGTTCCATCTCCCGGCGCGCCTCATCCATCGTCGATCCGGCGGCGGCTGATCGGCGCTCCAGCAGGTGCTTGATACGGTCGGTATCAAAGCTGCCGGGCGCGACATTGTTCACGGTTATTCCGTACTCTGCAAGCTCTTGCGAGAGGGTTTTGCAAAGCCCGGCGATACCCGGACGGATGGTATTGGAAAGCAGTAGACCTGGGATGGGCTGGCGCACGGAGGTGGACGTGATCACCACGATCCGGCCCCAGCCGGCAGCCTGCATATGCGGCAGCGCGCTGCGAATTAAGCGTACCGTGGAGAGCAGCGTACTCTCTATCGCCGATGCCCATGCGGCGGACTCCAGTGTCTCGAAAGCGCCGGCCGGCGGGCCGCCACTGTTCGGCACCATGATCTGCAAGCCGCCGAACCGGTCGGCTGCCAGCTCGACAGCGCGGGTGATCTCTTCCTCTCGCGTCACATCCGCGGTCAACGCAAGCGTTTCGGCGCCGGTTTCGCGGGCGATCTGCGCCGCGGCCGCGTTCACCTCATCCGTGGTGCGCGCGCATATAGCGACTCGAGCGCCCTCGGCGGCCAATCCACGAGCCACGGCGAAGCCGAGGCCCTTGCTTGCCGCAGCCACAAATGCCGCCCTGCCCTTCAAACCCAGATCCATTTCGACCTCACTTTCGCGCCGAACCGGTAGGGCCGGTACAATAGAGCGGCGAGCCGGTAACCGGCGCGCTGAGTAACCATGAACCGACTAAAACTGATCGCCTTTGCCGCCGCCATGCTTGCTGCGCCGGCGTCCGCCGTTTGCCAATCCGCACCCCCTCCCGCCACGGCGATACAGGCGATGCGCCTATCCCTATACGCCTACGACGCTTCGCTGCCGCTGAACGCGACGCTCAAGCCGATGGATGCAACGGCAACCCATACGCGCTATCTGTTGAGCTACGACAGCGTCCATGATCAGCGCGTGCCGGCAATCCTTTCGCTGCCGGTCGGTTTCGTCGCCCCGTGGCCCGCCGTGATATTGTTGCACGGCTCCGGCGGAAACAAAGACTCCTCCTACATCCAGTGGGCCGCTGAGATGCTCAACCGCGAGGGATATGCGGCGCTCTCCATCGACACGCAGTACTGTGGAGACCGGCGCAAGCCCGGAGTGAGCGGAAATGTTTACATGCCGGACTCGTACCGGATGCGGGATGCATGGGTTCAGACTGTGGTCGATCTCCGCCGGGCCGTGGACTATCTCGACAGTCGATCCGACATCGCGCCGAAGCACATCGGCTTCCTCGGATTCAGCCAGGGCGCAATGCTTGGCGCCGTGTTTGGTGGCGTGGACCGGCGGGTCAGCTGCGTATGCCTGGCCGTGCCGGGCGGCGGCTTTGTGAACGTGGTGAAACACATCGACCGTTATCCGCTGCTGAAATCGTATTGGCCCGAGAAGGCCACGCCCTCCGTTATGCGCAAAGTGGAGATGATTGCCGGCGTAACCGACCCCATCCACTATATTGGTCGGATCGCGCCGCGGCCACTGATGATGATAGTGGCGAACCAGGACCAGGTGATACCGCCGGAGTCTTCGGCGGCGCTTGTGGCTGCCGCGGACTCGCACGGCCATGCCGATGTGGAGCGCTGGCAATCGGGCCACATCCTCAATCCCAACGCGCTGTTTGATATCCGCGCCTTCTTCGAGAAGCAGTTCGGGAAGGCCGCACCGGCGCGTCGCGCAGACTAGAGGGAGCTCGCCTGTACGGCCAACGCCGGCTCCACGCTCGTTGGGCCCGGGACCGCAGCCTCCGCTTTCATCACCGCACGCAGGGCCATGAGAGCCACCTCAATCTGGTCGGGCCTCGGTACGCGCGTTGTCAGGTACTGCGACCACATTCCGGGCGCCAGCAGCGTCATCACCACGAAGCTGCTCCGAAACCGGCCCGCCAGCTTGATCGTTTCGTACGCCAGGCCGGCTACCAGCGGCACAATAGCGAGATGCAGCGGTATGCGCAGGTACCAGACCGGGCGCGGGAGCACCACATACAGCACGAGGTTGATGAGCAGCACCACGAAAATGAAGCTGGTACCGCACCGGGGATGGATCCTGCTGGCGGCTTCGGCATTTTGCAGCGTTAGCTCCTTGCCTGCTTCCAGCGTATTGATCGCCTTGTGTTCAGCCCCGTGATACATAAAGACTTCACGAATGCCGGGCAGCAGCGAGATCAGCAGGATGTAGGCGAAGAACGTCAACATTCGGATAATGCCATCCGACACGTTGAGCTCGTATCGAGAAACGGCGCCATGCGCGCCGAACAGACCGGCGCGGTGGGCAACTCCGGTCAGCAGCGTGGGCAGCGCTACAAACAGGCCGGCGCCGGCCAGAAAGCTGAACAGCAGCGTGCCGCCGATCGCCACATCGCTCAATCGGTTACCCTCGGCCGATTTGCCTGAGTTCGGGGCGGCTGATATGACCGAAGGACTGCCCTCCGGCTCGCTGCCCGTCTCCTGTCCGAGCTGGACCCGCGATGCAAACTTGAGCGCGCGCGCGCCGAGCGCCATCGCATCGATGAGTGCCAGCGTACCGCGAAGCAGCGGCCGGCGCAGCCACTTCAGCTTCGCGAGCCACGTAGCGTCGATCGGCTCACCGCGCAGCACGATCTCGCCCGACGGCGCGCGACACGCCACGGCGAAGTGGCCGGGGCTGCGCATCATCACGCCTTCTATTACGGCCTGACCGCCATAGAGAAGATATTCCTGTTTTACCGATCCGTCAGGCGTGGGCATCTCGGGCGTTTCTGCCGCAGTCATGCAAAACGAAAGCGCCGCGGCGCCCCGGCCAATCGGCCTGCAGGCGCCGGCGGCGCATGGAAGTTACCGGTGGGGCCACTACTGTTTGCGCAGCTTGTACTTTTGCAGGAACTTCTCGACGCGACCCTCGGTGTCAACGATCTTCTGCTTGCCTGTGAAGAACGGATGGCACGCCGAACAGATTTCCAGCTTGATGGTATCTTTCGTGGAACGCGTCTCAAACGTATTGCCGCACTGGCACGTTACATGGGCCAGTTTGTATTCGGGATGGATTCCCTGTTTCATCTCGGATCACCTCTCAAACGCTTTGGGCACACTATTATATACGAAAACCGGTTCCGGCATGACTTTGCCCGGCGGCGGCGCCAGGCCGGCTCTCCCGGAATAGGACCGATGAGACCTTTGGGATGTACGACGACGATTTGCCTCACGCGGCGCCAACGCATCGTCGGCCGGCGAGCAGCAATCAATCGGCGACGACGCTCCAGCCATTGGTCCCACAGGCCGCATCGGTTGCATGCGGAGGCTCGCAGTTGCATGGTGCTGATCGGTAATGACACCTATGTGACGCATTACCGTCCGTGCGATAACGCTTGATCCGGGCCAATCTGCGTGCCGCCAACCGGCACCCTGAGCGAAGCGAAAGATCGCTCCGGCTGACGTATGCGCCTCCCTGGATGGCGGAGCGAGATGCAAACGTTTACGCGGCACACAAAGGAATTCCGCTGCGCGTAAAGGAATCGGTGCAGCCTGACACGGCTGCGATAGGAGTTGAGGATGGCTGTACAGGTTGCAGATGGGTTCTTGATGGGCCGGAACAGCCGGCTCGTATGCCTGGGCGACAGCATCACCGAAGATGCTCGGGGCTACGTTCCGTTGATGTCCGCGCTGATTGCGGCCGGCTACCCCGAGCGCAACGTGAGCGTTGTGAACGCTGGCATCGGCGGCCATCGCGCTCCCGACATGCTGGAGAGGTTCAAGCGTGACGTTCTGGAACGCCGGCCCGCGGTAGTAACCATCAGCGTCGGCATCAACGATGTCTGGCACGGTTTCACTGATACCTCACCGGATGGCTCGGGCCCGCGCGGCGTACAGCTGGACACCTACACTCTCTGTGTGCGGCAGATGCTCGCCATGCTGCGAGAAAGCACCGACGCAGAACCTGTGCTCATCACGCCAACGGTAATCGGAGAGGATATCGACAATCCGGATAACGCGCGCAATGCCAGATTACGTGGCTACGTGGAGGCGATCCGGTCGCTGGCTGACGAACACGGTACCTACCTGGCCGATGCCCACGGCGCATTCCTGCAGGCGATCCGGGCGGGCGTAGCATCGAATCCGGCGTTCCGGCTCACCACCGACGGCGTCCACACCAACGACAGCGGCGCGGCTGTACTGGCCCTGTGCCTGCTCGGCGCGTTGGGTTTCGCCGGATTGGCCGGCTAGTCCGACCCCGGAGCGCACGTTGGCGCCACCACCGGTCCGCGGAACCCGATGTCATCGTGCGAGCCGTCACAGAACGGCTTGGTCTTGGATCCGCCGCAGCGGCAGAGGAAGCAAGGCTCACCGGGCTCAATCACGACCAGCCGGCCGTCCTCACATTTGATCGTGAACGGTCCGTTGACTTCGTACGGACCATCATCCCAGATACTGATCTCTACATCTTCGGGCATCTTTACTTCCGCTTTCCATCGGCCGAGGGCCGAGCCTCACACAGGTTCAACGATCCGCAGTTCGGCCGGCGGCTCGGCATTCAGACTCCGGCTCCCGGTTTCCGTGACCGTCACGATGTTCTCGATGCGCACTCCAAAGCGGCCAGGCAGGTAGATACCGGGTTCCACGCTGAAGCACATCGATGGCTGCAGCACGGTTGAATTGCCCTGCACGATATAAGGCGGCTCGTGCGTGGATAGACCAATGCCGTGGCCAGTCCGGTGCAGGAACTGGGGGCCATAGCCGGCCTGTTGGATCACCTCACGGGCGGCGGAGTCCACCTGTTCGGCCGAAGTGCCCGGTCGGGCAGTGGATCGCGCCGCCATGTGCGCGGAGTAGACGGTGGCATACACCTCGCTAGCGCCGGGATCCCGCGGCTCGCCGAACGCTACCGTTCGGGTGATATCGGAGGCATAGCCGGTATCGGCAGAACCGATATCGATAATCACCACATCCCCGCGTTTCAGCCGGGTATCGCCGCTGAGGTGGTGCGGGTGCGCGCCGTTTTCGCCGAAGCAGACCAGGGGCGAAAACGATGGTCCTTTGCCGCGACGAGCAATCCCATCCAGAATCACGCGGCCAAACTCCCGCTCGGTAACTCCCTCGCGCAACCCGGCGAGAGACTCCTCACAGACCGCGTCGATGTCACGCGCCGCCTGCTCGAGCGCAGCCAGCTCATCCGGCGTTTTCAACTGCCGCAGCCCCGCGAGCAACTCTCCGGCCGGCTGCCAGCGCGTTGCGGGAAAGAGACGCTGTAGGTGCAGCAGGTGGACCGCAAGCAGCTCGTCATCTGCCATGGCGGCGCCCGGCGCGCCCCACTCGTTCAGCAGATCACGGACCTGCCCGTACCACTGTGGACCATCGTCCCAGCCGACCACGCGATCGACGCCCGCCGGATTGGCGGCCGCTTCCCGAGCGTTCATCGAGGGTACCAGCAGCACCGGCTCGCCCGCGGCCGGCAGCAGCAGCGCAATGAGCCGCTCGTGTCCGCCTTCCGCCCATCCGATGAGATAGCGCATCTGGTCGGTAGGCGCCACGACCAGCAACCCCGCACCGCTGTCGAGCAGTGCGCGCTGTGCCGCCGCAATCCTCTTCCGGTAGTCGAACACGATGGAGATCTCCCGAGGGCCCTTCAGATCAACTTCCGGCGTACGATGTCACCATCCGCCGAATCCAGCACTTCATATCCCATAGCAATCAGCTCGTCGCGCAAGCCGTCGCTCAGCTTCCAGTCCTTCGCGGCACGGGCGGCCGCGCGTTGCTCACGGATGCGCTGCGCTTCCGGTGGGAGGGTTTCGGCCGACTGGTGCTTCCGCTCGTCCAGCTTCAGACCCAGAATTGGATCGAACTCCCGCCACAGCGAAAAGCTGCCGTAGCCGTTCAGCAAACCGACGGCTGTGGGAATGCCAAGGTCCAGGTTGATGGCATCCAGAACCTCCTGCCGCGCCTCCATCCAGTCTTCGCGACCGCGCGCCAGTGTGTCCGACTCCGGCGACAGCGAGTAGATGCGCCGCAGGCCGGTGGTGGCCGCATCCAGCGCATCCAGGCTGAAGTTCAGCCGCGAACGGTAGTGAGCCTGCATGCAGAAATACCGGTAGGCCAGGGGATCGTAACCGGCGTCGATCAGCGACTGCAGCGTGTTGACCGATCCGCCCTTCGACTTCGAAACCTTCTCGCTGTCCATCAACAGAAACTCGCCGTGCAGCCAGCAGTTGACAAACGGATGGCCCGTGGCCGATTCGCTTTGCGCTATTTCATTGGTGTGGTGCACGGGGATGTGGTCGACGCCGCCGCAGTGCAGGTCAAAAGTTTCTCCCAGGTAACGCATCGACATGGCCGAGCACTCGATATGCCAGCCGGGGTACCCCTCGCCCCACTTGCTTGGCCAATGCATGATGTGCGTGGGCTTGTTGAGGAACCAGAGCACAAAGTCGGAGGGATGCCGCTTGGTAACGTCCTCTACGACCTCGGCCCGCGCGCCCTGGCGCTGTTCGGAGAGCTGCAAACGCGCCAGCTTTCCGTAATCCTCGTCTCGGCTTGTATCGAAGTAGACGCCTTCGCTGGTGACGTAGGTGCAGCCATTGGCCTCCAGGCGTTCAATGAGTGCGATCATCTCGGGCACGTGCTCGGTGGCACGCGGCGTTACGTCGGGCCGTTCTATATTCAGTAGGGATGTATCGTGGAAGAACGCCTCTTCATAAAACCGTGCCAACTCCCACGGTGACTTATGTTCGCGCTGCGCCGCAACCTCCATCTTGTCGTCGCCGGCGTCCGCATCGGTCGTCATGTGACCAACATCGGTGATGTTCATCACATGGTGGACGTCGAAGCCGTTGAACTTCAGCGTGCGGCGGAGCAGGTCCTCAAAAATGTAGGTCCGCAGATTGCCGATGTGGGCGTAGTTGTACACCGTGGGTCCGCAGCAGTAGAGGCGGACCTGTGGCGGATCGGCCGGCGTCAGCGGCTCTATGGCGCGCGTCATGGTGTTAAAGAGTGAGAGTGGCGGCATTCGTACGCTCCATCCTCATTATACTTTCAGGCGCGCCCGGTTACCGCTGCAGGGCATCCAGGAAGAGGTACTGCTGTGCCCAACCGGCGCGGTTTCCGTAGCGCCGGCGCCAGAGATCGCCGATCTCCTGGTAGGCGGTTGGAGTGAGCGATTTCGCCGCACTTCGGTAGCCCAGCAGTTCGATGCTGATTCGGAGTATATGCGTGTCGACCGGCACGGCCTCATCACAGCCCAACCCGAACAGGGCGATGCAATCGGCGATTTTGCGTCCGATGCCGAAGAACTGCATGAGATCGGTGCGCGCTTCGCCCCACGGAGCCGACTGCAGGGCATCCAGCCAGCCGGCATCTCGCTGCAGCAGGGAATGCGCCGCAGCAATAACTCGTGGCGCCCGGTAGCCCCACAGATCGGCGCGTAAGTCTCCCTCATCGGCTTCCGCCAGCGCCGCAGGCGTCGGGAACGCATAAAACGGCCATGGCTCGTCGGTCAGTTCTGTAACGATGCGCTCGCCATATCGCTCCGCGAGCCGTGCCACTGTGCGTTCAATCTTCACCACCGTGTTTGCGGCGGCGCACTGAAACGCAAAGAGACACTCGAGCGGAGGTTGGCGGAGAATCCGAAGTCCGGCATGGCGGCCGGAAGCAGGGCCGAGATGCTCATCGGAGCGCCAGGAGGCGTAGAGCGCATGGAGATCCTCGTCAAGCCGCAGATACCGGCTCAACGCAGGCCAGTCATCGCGTTCGGGGAACGTCTGCCAGAGGATTTGCCGAGGCGCCGCGTCCGGCTGTTCGCGTAGGGCCGCTACCCCGGCGCCGATGACGCCCCACCATGTTCCGCGGCTGTCGCGGCGCCAGCGAAACGCCTGACCACCTGCCAGCGTGCCCGGAAGATCGAGCGGGTACTGCTCGGTGCAGAAGCTATTCCAGTTCACCGGCCCGCCGAGCCGGGCGGCAGCATCATGTGATGCGGCTCTATGTTGAGAACCATCAACCGCGAGTCGTGCGTCATCCACTGCGCCTGTGGCGGGTCTTTCCAGTCGATGAACCCAAACCGTCGATAGAGTGCATAGGCGCGGTTGTTGTCTCGCATCACATGGAGGGACAGGCGTGGTCGTCCGGCGGTTACGGCCGTCGCGGCGGCATGACGCAGCAGCGAGGTGCCGATTCCGTGGCTGCGGAGGTGCGACGTAACCGCAAGCGCCTCGATGTAGAGGATATCGGGCGCACAGGGTATTCGGCGTGGCACCACTGCCAGCGTTGTGCTCACGCCTATGGCTGCGCGGAGCGCCGCGGGAAACGACAGGTGCGGCCGCACCGTTCTCAGAATCGTGCGGAACGTGGCTGCGCCGATTTCACCCGTTGTATTGTGTGCACATACCCCCACGACCGCGCCGGAGAGCGCGGCGACCCGATATCGCGCCAGATCCAGAACTCCCGCAGCATAAAGCGCCGTTTGCGCGGCAACGATCCGCTCCGTTGAGCGGCGCCCGTAGAGGGAACGGAACAGTTGCGGGAACGCATCCACCGAAATCTGAGCAATGATGCCGGCGTCAGCGAGGGCTGCTGGATAGATAACCGGCGGTGTTTCGGCGCGAATCGTGTCGTTTGGAGGTTGCGCTGAGAGCATTCAGATTCGTCCGGTGATACGCGGCCACTATGCGGCCCTACTGCACTAAACGCCGAATGAGGCGCGCCTGCCGGGTACAACATACTTCCGCGGCCACGTTCGCCACGCAGGTTAATCCGGCTTTTAGCGCGAATTGTACCTCCACCATCATTCGATCGCCGCGCCTTGCAACCGGCGCGCACGTGCCGACGCGGCGCCCGAACCGGTCAATAGAACCTATCGCAACCTGAAGTATGGAGACACACTGGGCAATCGATCTCGGCACCACCAACACGTTGATCGCGAAGTGGTCGGGCACCCATGCCACCACCATTGCGCTGGACGAAGTGGCGGAGTACGAGCTGACCTGGAACACGCCGCTGGTGCCCAGCGTCGTCTACTTTCAGGATGTAAACCGCGTCATCATCGGCAAGCCGGCGCTTTCCGCGCGTGAAATAGATCCTGCGGCCGACCTGGGGCCCCGCGGCCCGCTGGCGCGTTCGTTCAAGAAGACCCTGGCGCGAGCCAGCCAGCAGACTGTGGCGCAGGTGGGGGCCGAGACGATATCGGCGCGACAGTGCGCAACCGCATTTTTGCAGCAATTGCTCAACGTGACGCGCGAATACGAGCGCGAGCATGCCGATCCGAATCGCACCCGCAGAGAGCGCCTGATGCGCTTGCTCCGATGGTGGCGCAAGGAGGGTCAGGTCACCGATCTGACCATGACAGTGCCGGTAGAGAGCTACGAACCCTACCGGGCCGAGCTGTCGCAGATCGCGCGGCGCCTTGGAGTTTCACGCTTCCAGACCCTGGATGAGCCGGTGGCCGCCGCACTGGGTTACGGTGTGGACCTGGCCAACGAAAAGCACATCATGGTGGTGGATTTCGGCGGTGGAACGCTGGATCTGGCGATCGTTCGGACACACCCATCCGGCAGCCGAGACGGCTCCGGTGGCGCCAGTGACCGGGCAACCCTACTGGCCGCACGGGGGCTCAATCTTGGTGGCGAAACGGTGGATGAGTGGCTGGCCGAACTCGGCTGCAGCCGCCTCGATGCACATCAGGATACACTTCGTCCGCGGATGCGCGCGCAGGCCGAAGCGATCAAGAAAGATCTCAGCGTAAAGGCGCTGATATCGGATTGCGGTTACTTTCTGCTTCCCGGTGGCCTGCGTATTGAGGTTACCCGCGAGGAGTTTTTGGCCCTGCTCGATACCAACGGTCTCTACCGCTCCGTGGATACGCTCACCGAGGCAACGCTGGACGACTGCCGGCACCAGATTTCTGAAGCCGACCTCGACGCCGTTCTGCTGGTTGGCGGCTCAACGCTGCTGCCGGGCATCCGGGATCTGTTCGAGCGACGATTTGGCAGCCAGCGCGTCCACTACTGGGAACCGTTTGAGGCGGTGGTCAAAGGCGCCGCGGTTTTCGGCGCCGGCTATACCGTGGACCAGATTGTGCATCATGACTACGCTATCCGCGTCTACAACGACAACGATCAGCGTGCGGAATACGAGCGGCTGGTGCACCGCGGTACCGGGTATCCCACGCCGAACCCTTTCGAGACCCGTTACTATGCGGTTACCGACGGCCAAACCCTGTTTCGCCTGCCGGTGTGCGAAGTCGGTTACGGTGGTCGTGTCTCGCTTCCCTGGCGACGCCGAATGAACGGCAACGAATACTGGGTGCCTCAAGGTCCGGAAGAGAGCGAATGCGTGATTACGCTCAATGAGGGTGATGCCCTGCGCCTGGCGCCTCCGGGCTCAGGTCCGCAAGCGCGGCTGCGGATCGACTTTACCATTGACGAAAACCGTTACCTTTGCGCCACCATCCACGATCTGCAAAAGCAGAGGGATCTGCGTTCCGATGACCGCGTCGTGCGGCTGAGGTAAAAGCCGTCACACGCCGCTGCGCCCCCCGGATGCAGGAATAACAGCGTCTAACGCCAAATACCGGTGGAGAGTGTGGACGACGGGTTGAGACCGGCCGAGCGCACGCATTCTGGGGCGAGCGGCAGAACCAGGGAGGTGATTCCATGTCCGTCACCATGGACGCGGCGCTGACCGCCTACGCCGCCGGCGACTTTGCCGGAGCTGCGGCAGGATTTGAAGAGGCGCTTCGCGAGACGCCGGACGACGTCGGAGCGGTTTCGCACCTTGCTGCATGCTATGCGCAACTCGGGCGGCAAACAGAGGCGGTCACCGCGCAAACTCGCTGCGTTCAGCTTGCGCCCGGCAGTGCCGAGGCGAGGTATCAACTAGCGCTGTATCTGCGGGGATCCGGTTGGCTGGAGCAGGCGCGCCAGGCAGCAGAGCAGGCTCTTATGCTCGAGCCGACGCACACGGCGGCGCAAGCGCTTGTCATGGAGATCGGAGCGCCGACGCATTCGCAGGCCGCGCCGCAGCAACCCAGCGCGCTGCCGAACCAGGTTCCCGCCGGCATCGCACAGCCATACGGCGCTCAACCCGGAGGGATGCCGACCTACCTCAGTCAGCCGCACGTGGAGGACTCGTTCGACCTTCGCCAGGCCGCACGCGATATCTGGAGCGTGATCACCGGCCCAAATGCATTCTTCATGCAGCAGGTCGGTCGCGAAGGGCGCAAGGCGCCGTGCGCGATGATTCTCCTGCTGGCCATTATATCAATACCGACGTCTGCGATTAACTATGGCAAGCTCTTCGGCTGGCCTCTCGCAGTGGGCATCCTCATACTCGGCGTACCCGTGCTGTACCTGTTCGCGGTTGTCTTCACGCACATATCGGCGCGGATTCTCCACATGGTTGCGGGATGGTTCGGCAGCACTGCAAGCCTGGACAGCACATTCCGCGCTTACGTTTATGCCACGGCGGTCGGGGCACCGATGGCCGTAATCATGTTATTGTTCGCCGTGTTCTCGCCGATGTCACCCGGCTTTATGCCCGGACGGTTTCCGACGCCGCCGCCGATTACCGGTGCATACGCGCCACCCACAACCACGGGACCGGGTGCGCCGCCGCCTATTGCGGCATCGGGCGGCACACTGCCCAACGCCGGCTCCATCGCGAGCGTGCTGGCCTTATTTGGGATTGCTCTCGTGCTGGAGTTGGCTTTCGGCATCTGGATGCTCTCCGTGCTCGTTATCGGCGTTTCGACGCTTCACTCCATACCCAGCGGTACTGCGGCCGGCGTGATTGTTCTTGCCGGCCTGATTGGAAGTGCGTGTCTCGTCGTGGCCATGGTCATCGCTGATATCGTGAGTGTAGCTGTTATAGCGGCCATGTCGGGCCGATCATAGAGTGGCTTGCGCGTCGATCCGGTTTACCAAGCGCCGCCCCGTAACGGCCACAAGCGCCGCGTAGAGCGCGGCCACCGACGCGCCGGCTGCGGTGGCTGCGGCTACGCCCCACCGGTCGGCCAGCCAACTCATCGGCAGCGCGCCGAGCGGCCACATCCCGATTACCGAGATGGTAAAAAGGCTCATAACCCGTCCACGCATCTCGTGACTGGTGAGGTGCTGCATCAGGGTTTGGATGGTTGCATTAACCACAGCGCCGGCGGTTCCAACAAGAAACAGCAGGAGTAGAGCCGGCTCAAGGCTCCGGACGGCGCAGAACGCCACCAGCATAACGCCACACAGTAAGCCCGCACCAAGCGAGATCCACGCCTTGCCACGAATCGACGCCAGCCACGCAACCAGAAACCCTCCCGCAATCGCGCCGATTCCCGGCGCCGTGCGCAACGCCGCCAGAGTCGCGACACCGCCGTGAAAGAGACGAACGGCGAACACCGGCAGAAGACTCTGGTATGGCGTTGCAAAGAAGCTTAAGACGGCGAGCAGACTGACCAGCAGAAGGATGCCCGGCGAGTCGCGCACATACCGAAGGCCCGCTCCCACGTTCCGGATAACGGAAGGATTCTCTGACGCCAGGCCCTCGTGGACGCGCAGCGCCCACACCGCACCGATGACGGCGAGGTAACTGAGCCCGTTCAGGTAGAATCCCCAGGCCATGCCGAACGCGTGAACCACGGGAGCGGCCATCGCCGGTCCCAGTGCGGCTGCACCTGTAAACGTAATGGAGTTCAGCGCGATGGCATTGGCAAACTGCTCGCGCGGCACCAGATGCGGCAGCAGGGCCTGGCGGGCGGGCTGATCGACCGCCAGCAGCGCGGCGGTTACGAACGAAACCACCACCACATGCCAAACCTGAAGCCGGTCCGCAGCGACCAGCGCACCGAGAAGGATGGCGCACAGTCCGAAAAGCGTTTGTGTAACTATAAGCACTTTGCGTTTTTCAAAGCGATCGACCAGCGAGCCGCCGAAGAACGACAACCCGATGAGCGCCACTGCCCTCGCCGCGTTGACATAGCCGAGGTCGATGGCGCGGTGCGTAAGCTGGTAAACCGCGTAGTCCTGCGCCACACTCTGCAGCCACGTACCGCTGTTTGAGATCAGAAGGCTGAACCACATAAGCCGGAAGTTGCGGTGGCGCAGCGACGCGAACATTCCGCCTTCCATTTGAGGACCAACCGGTGATCTCCGAGTCAAATCCGCCCCTCCGCCCGGTCTCGCCGCGCGCGTTGGCCGCCGCCGCAGAGTTGTTGGGACTCTGGCTGGAAGATGCGAGTCAGCCTCCACTTGATCGGCTGGTCGCCCGAGCGCTACGCGAACGACGATACCTGAACTCGAGAGAGCGCCGCACGGTGGGTGACGCTGTATTTGGTGCGGCGAGGATGCTGCGCCGCCAGCGCTGGGTTTTACAGCGCCTGCAGCTTGGCGAGACACCTCTGGCGCACATCCAGTTGTGGCTTGCGTGTGAAGGCTTCGACTTTGCCGGATCGGCCGGTGAGTATTGGCTGCCGGGCCTACCCGCTGCCCTTGCGACGCTGCCCGGCATCGAGGCGCCTGCTGACGCGTTACGAGTCACGCACTCAATGCCGGACGGATTGGCTGGAGAGCTTGAAGCGCTGCTTGGGCCGGAAGCGCTTGCCGCAGCCGCCGCATTCAATCTGGCGGCGCCGGTTATGGCCAGGGTCAACACGCTAAAGACAAACCGATCGTCGTGGCTCGAGAGGCACCCCGTAATGCGGGCGTCGGCGATCAGTCCGTGGGGAGTCTGGCGTGAGAAACGCCCATCAAACGACGCCGCCACGGATGCAGCCGGCGAAATCGCATGGCAAGACGAGGGCAGCCAGCTTGTTGCGCTTGCGACCGCATGCCGTCCGGGCAACTTTGTGGTGGAGATCGGCGCCGGCGCGGGAGGCAAGGCGCTGGCAATGGCCGCCATGATGCAGAATTCGGGCCGGATCCTTGCTGTGGACATCGCTCCAAAGCGGCTGGAGATCCTTCGCGAGCGTGCGCAGGCTGCCGGTGTAACCTGCATCCGCACCTGCTGCACCTCTGTGGCCGAAGCGGAGCTGAACGGTGAGTTGACGCGTTTTGCCGGCTGCGCCGACATCGTGCTGGTGGATGCGCCTTGCACCGGTACCGGAGCTATCCGGCGCTCGCCCGATGCACGCTGGCGAACTGTCAACACGCCGTATGAGCCCGTGCAGCGGGCCATGCTTGGCGCAGCCGCCCTGCTCGTGCGTCCGGGCGGAGCGGTTGTGTACGCTACGTGCGCGGTTGAGCGGTCACAGAATGAAGCGATCGTGATCGATGGTGCGCGCAGCAGCGGCCTGGAAATCGAGGATGTCGCCGAGTCGATACGGCACACGCGCCTGCTGGACGCTCCAGCCGCCGCGGCGATCGGTGGCCAAATCCGAACTGGGGACCTGGGGTTTGCGCGCACATGGCCGCACCGCGGAGGGATGGATGCCTTCTTCATTGCCCGACTGCGGAAGCCGTGATGCCGTGCCGAAAACGGCGCAGGAGGTTACCCGTATCGCGCCGAAAGGTAAGCCGGTCACACGCCATGGAGACTGAGCCGAACCGCCGTATCTACAGCCTTCGTCTGTTTCCGCTGAATTGCGTCCTGTTTCCTCAGTTCACAATTCAGCTCAACGTTTTCGAGGACCGGTACAAGCGGATGATCCAGGAGTGCATGGACTCCGGGGCACCCTTCGGCGTGGTACTCATTCGGGACGGCGAAGAGACCGGTCAGCCCGCCGTGCCGCACGATGCCGGCTGCACGGCGCGGATTGTTTCGGTTGAACGCCTCGACGACGGACGGCTGACCGTAGTGGCGGCGGGAGAATCCCGGTTCCGGCTGCTGGATTACTCGGTTGCCGACGCCGGTTACCTGACGGGGCGCGTTGAAGACCTCGTGGATGTGTACGGCCATGGCGACGTGGCGCCGGACGTTTTGGCAACGGCCGTGGAGTTGTTTTCCACCTACCTGAAGCTGCTGGCGGAACGGGCGTCACTCTCCATTCCGCCGATTGATCTCCCGGATGAACCAGACCGGCTGGCGTACTGCATAGCGGCAATCTCGCCACTGGCGCTGGCGGTAAAACAGAAGCTGCTTGAGACGGCCGATGCCGAGTTGCGGCTGGTTATGGAGACGGAGCTGCTGCGGCGCCAGATAGCCCGGCTGGAGGAGCGCCGCGAGCATAGAGCCGACGCCGGTAAAGTGGCGATCCGGTTCCGGCCGATGGGGCAGGACGATGAGTGGCTGGCCGGCTGGGTGAAACGCTCGCGCAATTGAGCCTGAGATCTCAGGCCCGCGGGTGGGCCGCGCGGTAGGCGGCTCGAAGGCGATCTTCCGAGACGTGCGTGTAGATCTCGGTGGTGGTGATGCTGGCGTGGCCAAGGAGTTCCTGAATAACCCGCAGTCCGGCGCCACCATCCAGCAGGTGCGTGGCGAAGGTGTGGCGTAGCACGTGCGGCGTAACGCGCTGCCGAATGCCGGCGCGGATGCCGGCGCGACGCAGTATTTCGCCGATCTGCTGGCGCGACAGCGGTCCGCCATGCTGATTGGGAAACAGCCATTGCTGGGCGCCGGGCCGTTCACCGGCATCCATCGCCCACGCATCTACGGCCTGTATAGCGGCAGGCGCAACGGGTACTACGCGCTCCTTTCCACCCTTTCCCAGGCATCGCACAGTGGAAGCTTCCGGGTCCAGGTCATGCGGCGCCAGGCCGGCTAGCTCGGAGACGCGCAAGCCCGTGGCGTAAAGCAGCAGGCAGATAGCGCGATCGCGCAGGTACCATCGGTCCGAAGGCTCGAGCGCACGCAGCAGCGCAGAGACCTCCGTCGCAGTGAGAACCCTCGGGAGCGGTATGCCGAAGCCCCGAGCCTCCAGAAACTGGCAGAAGTTTCGCTCTGCCAGGCCCTCCGCAACCAGAAACTGCGCGAAACATCGAACGGCCACCACCTTGCGCCGCATAGTGGCGGCCATCGCTCCACGGGAGCGCAGATGCTCCACCCATGCCAGGGCGTCACTCTCACCCAGTCGGTCCGTGGCAGCCACGCCCCGGACGGTGCAAAGGGCGGCGAACTGAGCAAGATCGCGGCGGTAGGCATTCTGGGTGTTCGTCGCCATGCCGCGCTCGAATCTCAGTGCGCTCAGATACTGGCGGATGGCTTCGGTAATCTCCATGGGTAGTCGAAAGGCGGCAACAGATCGTGCAGATTGAGGGCGTGATTGCAACCGTAATGGTGACCGATATCGAGCGTGCCGTGCAGTTCTACTGTGATAAGCTCGGCTTCACGATCGCCGATGAAACCTGCTCATGGGTTTTGTTTGCAGAAGGTGTCGCGCTGCGAACGGCGCCGGAGGCGATGCCGGACGACGCGTTCCGGATGAACGCGGTAGCCATTACCCTGGCGGTGACCAGCGTGGAACAGGCGTGGAAGGAGCTAACGTCCCGTGGCGTGGCGTTTTACCTTGCCCCGACCATGCAGGGCGGCGTCTGCGTTGCCGCTTTTCGAGATAGCGAGAACAACGTAATGGAACTGATTGAGCTAAACGGTTCCGCGGCATAGCCAATCCACCAGGTGCCGGTCGTCGAGTGCATTGCCGTCAGCTCGTCCCGCCACCGCCGGCGCCGCTATCACCGGGTGGCGCTGAGAAGTCATCGGGATAGCGTCTCGATAGGACGATCATCAGCAGCACCAACGCCACGATAACGCCACACGCAAGGTATTTGCCGTTGGCGCCCAGGTGAGTCTCGGCGCCCAGCTCTCCGCCCCAGCTGAACACCAGATAGTACATCCGGTCAATCAGCAGAGCGAGGCGCGCCATGACCGTGGAACCGAAGATTGCCCCAAACGCAAACATCATCATCCAGCGGCCCAGCCTGGAGCTGACCTTGATCGCCGGGTTCCGATGCTCAAATGAGAAGAAGAAGTACGACAGGACGCACACCACCATCACCACGAAAATGATGTTGTTGATCGCGTCACCCGGAGTAACTGCTTTTACGGTACCAGCCGCGGCGTGCGGCAGCAACGGCTTGAATGTGGCGGAAATCTGTGGCCACTGGTCGTTCGCAAACTGCTGAAATGCCTGACCCGAGGCCACGCCGAGGAAAAACCCGATGATGAGGCGCGCCATCCAATTGTGACGGCGCGAGAAGATGAAGTAGTAGTAGAACCCGATCATGAGTTCAAACATGTACCACCACATGCCCTTATCCACCATGGGTTGATACCATTTGGGGCGAATGATATCTGTCCATGTGTTGGCAACCAGAAAGCCTGTGGCAAGCCCGAGATAGACGTGTTCAAAGAAACGGTAGAGCTTGTTCTCACGATAGAGCAGCGAATAGAGGCCGATCGTACAGAGCGCGCCGATCCAGATCTGAATGTGCGGAGCGGTTGCCGCCAGCCAGGGAGAGAATCCTCTCATGCTGAAGCCTCCTGCTCACGGCGTTTCGACGCACGTTCTATCAGCATTCCCGCGTTGCCGAGAATGATCATCAGGATGATAAGCAGGTGCGCGAAGGATGAGGAGTTGTTGAACTTGGTGGCTATTGCGGTTTCCGGTGGCAGCGGATGGCCCTCCTTCTGCTCCTCGTTCTCCACCAGCGTCTCATACTCCGCGGCCGCCGAAAGGCCCTGAAGCAAGCCCTTGATCTGGCCGCTATCGAGATAGTTGAACGACTCGGGGGCCATGACGGCTGTGACAGCAATGCCCGTTTTAAGACGGTACGGTCCGCCAACGAACTGTATGTAGGTCTGGTAACTGCTTGTCGCCGTAATATCTATCAACGCGCTGAAGTCGGCTGCCGTGTGCACTCCAGCCATTACCGGAAGGCTGCTGAGCTTGTTGCCGTGGATGTCGGTACTGAACGTACCGGGAACGTTGAGATCCATCGCTTTCAGCGAGTTGTTCATATCCACCTTAAACCCGATATTCACCCAATCGATACCCTCGCGGTAACCAAACTCCTTCCCAATGCGGATTGCCGCATTCTCGCCCTGGGTTTTGCCCTGCGGATCGGAGTATGCCAGCATGCCGAATCGCAGGTGACGCAGCATCAGGTGCCGCATAATGGCTTCCGTTTCGGGGAGGTTCTCTCCGCGGGTTCCAGCAGACCAGTCGATGCCAAGCAGCACAAAGCTATGCTCAGGAAGCGACTGAATCATGTTGAAAAGGTCGCGCGACGGCTTGGTTGGGTAGACCGGCGGATTGAACTCCAGAAAGAATGGCGCCACCACGCAGAGAATGAGCAGTGCATACAGATACCGCCGGTCGAGTCTTTGGAGGTTGTTGACGATGTTTGCCATTTATACCTGGCCGTCGAAGTAGCTGCCGCGCTCCAATCCGAGCCATACGCGCAGCGCCACGGCAAGATTGCCGATTCCCACGCCGAAGGCAATCGCCCGAACGGCGGCGGTGTTTGGAACGACGAGCAGCCAGTTGCGGATATTCTCCAGCCGGAAGCTGGAAACGAACCCTGCGTCCGGCAGCGAGTGCGTAACAAACTGCCCCAGAGATATCTGTCCCAGCATTACGACGACGGCGGTTATCAGCAGCAGGGTGGCTTCGGCGCTGCGCGCACGGAATGCGCGGTATGCGGCCGAGACGATATAGAACGCGATCAGCGAAAACATTGTCGCATCGAGCGACTGGAGGGCGCCGTCGTACAGGAGCTTATTCTCGTTGATGTTGATGAGGTTCTGATGTGGCTGCTGGAGCACGTTCACGACGAACATTATGATGAGCGAGGCGAAGAATGCCGAGCTGTTGAGCATGTCGGCGCCGCCACGAACCACGCGCTTGAAATGGATCTGGCACAGGTTCACCAGTCCAAGACCGACCGCCCAACCTACGAGCACCGGACTGACGTTACCGAATGGTTCAATGAACGGCGTGAGGAAGTTACCGGCATGCTGCGCACCCTTTGGTCCCTGCAGGTGCGTTGGCCAGAAGAACTCCACGACAAAGAACAGTCCACCAAGAAAGGTGATGCCAAACACCAGGTATCGCCGGTAGCGCTGTGGCGTTTGCATCAGCGCCAGCGTGACCACAACTGAGAAGAGGATGGCGCCAACCATCCAGGCGATTAGCGCCAACCCGTGTTTCGGGGTGAATAGTTCCATATTAGATCAGGTTATGGTGCATTGCGTTCGCGCCCTTCTACTTGCGCATGAACTGATGGACCAGCCACTCGCCCCATGGAGCATGGCCGGTGGCGATTAGAGAGCCTAAAACCATAATGGCCAGCAAAACGCCCTTACAGAAATCCTGACCAACCAGGCTGCCGAGTTGAGTGGGCTCCCTCGAGAGGTAGGCGCTGGCGGCGTAGAATTCGTCTCCAATAATCACGTAGTCACAGGCGGCAATGAAGAAGGGAATCTGCGTTGTTGCCGTTGTTCCGGCAATCTGAATAGCGCCAACCTGCTGACCCACCTCGGCGATCACCAGTGATTCCGCATAGTAGTAACCAAACAGGAAGGTAGCGGCCGCCTTCTCGCGCATGACCAGACCGGCGACGGCTGCGGCGTAGGCAAACTGGCGATTCGTGAGGAATCGCACGTCGTCGGGGTTGTAGAGTTCGGGCCTGCCTGCGGCAATGTAACTATCCCGCACCGCCTCTTCGGTAACCGGCTGCATCTGCGGGTCAAAAACCGGACAGATGGCGCGGGCGCCGAACTGAGCCGACTCGCGGATAATGTAGGTGATGATGGAGAGCGCCTGGAGCGTAACGATCTCGATGCCGCCGTTGACTCCAAGGCCGGTTGTGCAGACCATGGGACGGCCCATTTCGGTTGCACGGCCAATGGCTTCGTCGATAGCGGTAAGGCCCTGGATACGGCGGATGTAGAGGTTACGGCGGCGGGCCAGCAGTATCCCCATGATTATCGCGATGCTGAACACCGACAGCAGCACCCGTACCATGTCGTTCGCGTGGTTCATCCGTCATCTCTCCAAGGCGGTCCATCAGTCTGGTAATGTTGGCGCGATCCTGCAGAAGCTTGGCGGCCTGCTGCAGATTGCGCGGCCCAAAGATTGGCGCCAGTATTCCGGACGCCAGGATCATCGCCTGGCTTGCGATATTGCTCAATGGCCGGTGCGTTTCCAGCAACAGAATCGCCGGTGTGGCCAGTCCTCGTTTGAGAATCTGGTGGGCGATCGCTTCAATCATTTCGTCACGACGCTCGGCCGGTAGGTCGGCGTCCCAGTCAAACGCGCCGATCACTGGGCAACCCCGGCCGCCGTATCGTGGTTTGCAATGCCTTCCGCAGATGCCATGCTGGCCACGAATTGGCGTATCGTGAATTCATCTGGAGCGCTTCCGAAGCGCACATAGAGGCCCCGGAATGGCGACAGTCGATTGGTTGGCAGTACCGGGCTGAGGCGGATACCCCAGGCGTTGGAGCGCCAGTACCGTACCTGGCCCCAGCCCAACCGGGTATCGGCGATGAGAGTTCGAGCGGAGGCCCCATCGGAATCGAGTCGGTACGTTATCGGCAGTAGATAGTCGAGACTCGAGCCGACGAGCAGGCCGGCAGCTGCCAGTACCGGTAAAACCGAAGAGAACATCAACCAGACACAACTGCAACCAATAACAAGCACCATCGCCAGAACCACCAGTTTACGCGGCTGCTGCCGCAGAAGGTGTACGCGCCACTGCAGCGCCGGGCAATCGGTAGACGCCTCCGCGACGTTGGCGAATTGGTTCATAGTGCTTGCAAATGACCGATGCGCAGGTAGGCCGGGGTGTTGGACGGCCCGAACCCACGCAGCATTATAGTGAGTTCCACAACGCGTGTCAACAATGTCCGTCCGCTTCAGGCGCGCCACGCAGTTCCCCGTGTTTCGCGTTGACTTGAAAACACCCATTTGGTATACTGCCGCGTGTGTGGCGAATCGGACACATCTAACCGCCGTTTCGCCGCGCGATGGTCCGTAATCGGGCCGTTCGCCGGGAGGAGAATCGATCAACAAAGACTTTCGCATCAACGAGCAGATTCTGCGGGGCGCGCGCGACCAGCGCGTCCGTGAAGTCCGTCTGATAGACGACGAGGGGAACCCGCTGGGCGTGATGGCAGCCCGCGATGCATTGAATTTGGCGCAAGAGAAGGGCATGGACCTTATCGAAGTGGCCCCCAATGCCATGCCGCCGGTTTGCCGCATCATGGATTATGGGCGGTACAAGTATGAGCAGGGCAAACGGGATCGCGATCAGCATAAGCGTCAGAAACAGCAGGAGATCAAGGGCATCAAGATGCGCCCGGTTACGGCCGAGCATGATTTCCTGGTGCGACTGCGCGCAGCGCAGCGGTTCCTGGACGAGGGTGATAAAGTCAAGATCACAATACAGTTCAAATCTCGGGAAATCACGCACCCTGAAATTGCGCGCCGGTTGATGGACAAACTTGTTCAAGCCATGGGCGATACGATCAATATCGAAAAGCCACCCTCCATCGAAGGTCGTTTTATGACGATGATTGTGAGCCCGAAAGCCTCAAGCTGACGTGTCGCGTTGCGGGGCACGATTGGGGTATTCTTAGAGTCCTGCCGGATGGCTCCATATCGCCCGGCACTCGTGATGTGTTCGCGCCGTGAATGTGACATGAAAAGCAAACTAAAGACAAGAAAGACCGCCGCCAAGCGCTTTACGATTTCCGGCAGCGGCAAGATTATGCGCGGCAAGACCGGTCTGAACCACCTGATGCGCAAGAAGGACGGGCAGCGACGCCGGCACCTGCTGGGAGATGGCGAGCTGCACAAGAGCGATCGAAGCCGGGTGCGCCTTTTGCTGGGTGAGGGAGCTTAAAGTATGCCGCGCGTAAAACGTGGCATGATGGTGCGGAAGCGCCACAAGAAGGTTCTGGCTTCCGCCAAAGGTTACTGGGGCGGCAAGCGCAAGCTATTCAAAACTGCTCATGAGCAGTGGATGAAATCCGGTAATTATGCCTACCGGGACCGTCGAAATCGCAAGCGCGACTTCCGGCGCCTCTGGATCACCCGCATCAGTGCCGGTTGCCGTGCGGAAGGCATGCAGTACTGTCGCTTTATCGCCGGACTGAATCGAGCCGGAGTTGCGCTGGACCGCAAGGTGATGGCGCAGATCGCCGTGGAGGATCCGACGACCTTTAAGCAGCTCGTGGCGCGTGCCGCGAGCGCGCTGCAGCTACAGGCCGCTGGTCAGGGGGCGTAACCACTCGGCTTCTATTAGAAAACGCATTGCAAACGCCCCGCATACCCCGCCGTCACGCGCCGTGGCAGCAGGAAGCGGGGCTTTTTGCTGGTGGAACATCGAACTGTGAGTGACGAGACCTTGAATCGCCTGGAAAAGGAAGCGGTGGATGCAGCCCTTGCGGCCGCCTCCGCCGCGGATATCGATGCCGTGGAAACGCAATTCCTGGGCCGCAAAGGCAGTATCAACGCGCTTCGGCGCGGTATTGCCATGCTCCCTTCCGAGGACCGGCCCGGCGCCGGCGCTGCAATCAATAAGGCTGTTGAACGTGTGCAGAATCTCCTTGCCGAGCGGCGTGCGGCGCTGGAGAGCGCCGCTGCAACCGCCGCGCCGGCGCGTACGATCGACGTCACCCTCCCCGGTCAGCCGATGAACAGCGGAACCCTCCATCCGTTGACTCAGGTCTCGCAGGAGGTCAAGGCGGTACTGGGCGGCATGGGCTTCGAGTTTGTAGATGGGCCCGAGCTGGAGAGCCATCGGTACAACTTCGGCGCATTGAACTATCCTGACGACCACCCCGCGATGGACGAGCAGAGCACCTTCTTGCTGGATGGTGACCGCGTTCTGCGGACGCAGACGACCGCGCTGCAGGGCCGCGTGATGGAGAAGCGACGCCCACCGTTCCGCATCGCGACAATTGGGCGCTGCTTCCGGTATGAGGCCGTGGACGCCACCCACCACCACACGTTCCACCAGGTGGATGTGTTTATGGTGGATCAGGGCATCGGCATGGCCGAACTGAAGGGGACGCTGGCTGAGTTTGCTCGCGCCATGTTCGGAGCGGAAACCGAGGTCCGATTTCGACCGGACTTCTTTCCGTTTGTTGAGCCGGGCGTGGATTACTCGATCCGCTGGGGCGGCAGGTGGCTGGAGATTGGAGGCGCCGGACTGATTCACCCAAACATTCTCCGGGCTCACCACATCGATACGGAGCAGTACAGTGGCTTCGCGTTCGGGCTTGGTATAGAACGCATTCACATGATTCGGTGTGGCGTAACGGATTTGCGCCTCTACCTTGAGAACGACTGGCGATTCTTGCAGCAGTTTGCGGAAGGCTAAACCATGCGGATACCCGTAACCTGGCTGAAGGAGTTGGTTCCAATCGGCATCTCTGTGGAGGAGCTTGCCGCCGGCCTTACGATGGCTGGGCTGGAGATTGAGTCCGTGGAACCCGGCGTCGACGGAGAGGTACTGAACGCCTACATCACGCCAAATCGGGGCGACTGTGCGTCGATCCTGGGCGTTGCTCGAGAAGTGGCGGCAATATGGACGCTGCCACTAAGGCTGCCGAACATAGGGCCGGCGCATGCCGGTACGGCTGCCGGTTTCCAGGTGAGCGTTCAATGCCCAGAGCTTTGTCCCAGGTATGCCGCCCGCCTGGTGACGGATGTTCACGTCGGCCCATCCCCACCCGACATGCAGAGGCGCCTGACGGCAGCCGGCATGCGACCTATCAACAACGTCGTGGATGTGACCAACTATGTAATGCTGGAGCTGGGCCAGCCGATGCACGCGTTCGACCGGGAACGTCTGGCGGGTGACACGATCCGGGTTCGTACCGCCGAAAGCGGCGAGACGCTTGAGACACTGGATGGCGTACATCGCAGCCTGGAGGCCGGCACACTATTGATTGCCGATAGCAAAGCGCCGATTGCACTTGCCGGAGTGATGGGCGGGCGCGATACAGAGATTGGACCGGACACAACGTCGATTCTGCTGGAGTCGGCCAGCTTTGGCGCACGTGCGGTGCGCCGAACCTCCCGGGCGCTGGGCTTGAGAACGGAGGCTTCGTACCGGTTTGAGCGCGGCGTCGATCCGGATGGCGCCGTGCGCGCATTGGCTCGTGTCTGTGAGCTGCTCCATAAGATTGGCGCCGGCCAGCCATCCGACGAAATGGTTGATTGCCGGGCGGCGGCGTCCGAGCCCGTCTGGATCCGCTTCCGACCGGGCCGCTGCGGCAGCCTTCTCGGCATTCCCATGGATGCACGGCGCGCCGTCAACTGCATGGGCCGACTTGGCATAACTCTACGTTCACGTGGCGCGGCGTCGGAGGCGGAACTTGAGGCATTGGCCCCATCCTGGCGAAGCGACCTGAACTGTGAAGAGGATCTGATCGAAGAGACCGGCCGCATCGCCGGTTACGGGGAGATACCCGAGCGGCTTCCACACGGTGTAACCTGCCGCGGCGGTGACAGCGCACAGGGGCTTATGCTCATGGAGGTACGACGGGCGCTGCAGCAGTGCGGTCTTAGCGAGGTCGTTACACACAGCCTGGAAGCGCCGGCATCGTGGGAATCGGAGGATGAGAGCGCGACGCGGCTGCACCTCCGAAACGTCCTCTCGGCGGAGATCTCTACGCTGCGGCCATCGCTGCTGCAGGGCATGCTGGAGTCGGCTGCCGCCAATGCCTCACATGCGGCGCCCGCAACGGCGATCTTCCAGGTGGGCACTGTATGGCAGCCGGAGGAATCGCTGCGGGCGGCTGTTCTGGTCTCCGGCTCGCCCGGCGCGCGCGCATGGGATCCCGGTATGCGGCAACGCCCGGCGGATTACTACACGGCGCGCGGCGCCGCCGAGCGACTGCTCCGAGCGCTGCGGGTGGATGACGTGAGGTTTGTACAGCAGCCCGGGGGCGGTGGGATGCCGTTTGGCGGCGGGCTCATGGAGCCGGCCCGCTGTGCAGAGCTGCAGCTGGCGGACGGAAGCCGTGTCGGCGTCGCCGGCGAGATTCAGCCCGAAATCTTGCGCCAGATGGGTATCCGCCGTGCCGCTGCCGCGGTGGAGATTGACCTGAACGCGCTCCGCCGTGCAGTACCAGCCGCAGCGCCGAGATGGCGTCCCGTGCCCCGGTTTCCAGCCAGCCTCCGCGATCTGGCTCCTCGGCTGCCGACAGCCGTCTGCTGGTCGCAGGTAGACGCGGCGGTGCGCCAGGCTGCGAGCCCATTGGTTGAGCGCTTCGCCTTGACGGACCTGTACGAAGGGCCACCGCTTCCGGCCGGCGTGCGAGCGTATACCATCTCGTTCACGCTCAGATCGGCGGAACGAACGCTGGATGACGAAGACGCCGACGCCGAAATGGCAACGCTGCAGGACGCCCTTCAAGCCTTGGGCGCGACATTTGCCTCGTAAGTGGCTGCTTAAGCGGGCGTCAGATCGAAGACCGCGATTTCGGGCGGGGCGTTGATGCGCAGCGGGATGCCGATCACGCCCAGGCCGCGGCATACATACAGCCGCCCCGGGCTCAGGCCCGAGCGATACCATCCTGCGATCCACGGCGTGCCGCTATGGATGATCAGTTGCGTCAGCCCCGGGATGTTGATCTGCCTTCCATGCGTGTGGCCGGTTATTGTGAGGCAGGCGTGATCGCGCATCTTACGGAAGTAGGTCGGATTGTGCGTCATTGCAATAACCGGCGCGTTTGCAGGCACCTTTTCGAACGCCGCGACATCGTCCGGCCAGCCCTCGCGAGAGTCGTCGGCGCCAACGAGCCACAGGCCGTTTTGCAAACGCGTACTGGTGTTGGTGAGCACCGGCACACCGATATCGCGAAGGTGCCGCTGAATTACCGGCGCGCCGGTATGGTCATCGCAAACGTAATCGTGGTTGCCGAGGACCGCATAGATGCCCAGCGGCGCATGCAGCCGTGAGAGTTCTTGCGTGCACGATGGCATATAGCGCGACGAGCGGGTAACAAAATCGCCCGTAAGCAGGATGAGCGCGGGCATCTGCGCCATCGCCATATCCACAGCTTGTGCCACAAACTGCTGCGACACACACCAGGAGCGATGTAGGTCGCTGATCTGCACGGCTCGGATGGGCGCAGTCAACCCGCGTACGGGCACGCGATGGCGCGTGACCTGCATCGAACTGACCTCGCCAAGGCCCTCGCCGAGCGCAGCGGTGCCTACGACGGCGGCCAGCCGGGTAATCGCGTCTCGGCGTGTGATCCATTCGCTCGATGGATCGTCATCCAGTTGGCATGCCACCAGCGCTTTGCGGGGGGCCTGTGGCGCGGCGTCCATCGTGCTACTATTATAGAACATGAAGACTGGCATCATCGGCCTGCCGCAGAGCGGCAAGACCACGCTGTACAACGCGGTTTCGCGTTCCTCTGTAGATCTTTACGCAGACAGCGAGCCTCGTATCGCCGTCATCCAGGTTCCGGATCCCCGATTTGAACATGCGGTGGCCGTTTGCAGCCCCAAGAAGCGCACCCCCGCCACGCTGGAGATCACCGACGGCGCCGCACGGATTGAGGCTGCTGCGCACTCCAGGTCCGGCGGGCGCGGCACGGGCGACTTTCTAGCCGGTGTGAGGTTGATGGACGCGCTGGTGCTGGTTGTGCGGGCTTTTCGCGACGCGGCCGGCGCCGCTACCGATCCGGTTCGCGACGCCCAGCAGCTGATGGAGGAGCTGGTGCTCGCCGACCAGATACTGGTGGAGACGCGCCTGGAGCGGCTGGAGAAGGGTCACCTTCAGAAGCGCGAGTCACCTGCGGAGGCCGCTGAGCGTCACGCCCTCTTGAAGGTGCTGGTACACCTTGAGGCCGGCCTCGCCCTGCGGACGCTGGAGATGACCGAAGACGAGCAGCGCTGCCTTCGCGGCTTTGCGTTCGTTTCCGCAAAGCCGCTTATCGTGGTGGCCAACACCGACGAGGGGGCGGATGCCGACTCTCCGGAAATCAGTGCGCTCTCCGCGTTTGCCGGTCAGCATGGCGCCGGATTTACCGCGCTCTGCTGCAAACTGGAGGCCGAAATTGCTCAGATGAATCCCGCGGAAGAGCGCGAGTTTCTGGAGGCGCTGGGCCTGGCGGCTCCAGCGCGCGACAGGTTGATCCGCGAGGCCTACTCCGCGTTGGGGCTGATCTGCTTCTTTACCGTAGGCGATGACGAAGTCCGCGCCTGGACCGTAGCGAAAGGGACAATAGCTGTTCAGGCAGCCGAGAAGATTCACTCCGATATCGCCCGTGGTTTCATCCGGGCCGAGGTGATTGCGTGGGAGTTGTTTGAAGCGGCCGGCGGATGCTGGGACGACGCTCGCGGCGCCGGCCATGCGAGGTTGGAAGGCAAAGAGTATATCGTCCGGGACGGCGACGTTATGCACATCCGGTTCAAGGTTTAGGCTGCGTTGACCACCAACTCCGTGCGACAAGCTCGATCACAATGGCCGCCGGTTACGACCGGCCTTCTTGTGATCATTGGTCTCATTTTTGTCGCGATGATGAATGTGGGTCACCAGCGACCCGATGTTGTGGGCATGGCGTTTGGGGACCAGGAGCCCGCGATGGTGCGAGCTGGACAGTGGTGGCGCCTGATCACTCCGATTTTTCTGCACGCGAGCGTCCCGCATGTTGCGCTGAACGGCCTTTCGCTCTGGATGCTCGGAAGCTTTATGGAGCGGACCTATGGCTCGCGGCGCTTCTTCCTTATCTTTGTGGTCACGGGAATTTGCGGAAGCCTGCTCAGCCAGTTTTTTCTCCACAACGCGTCACTTGGGGCGTCGGGCGCGATCTTCGGATTGGTGGGCGCCGGCATGGCGTTTCCGATACGCTTCAAGCGGCTGGTCAATCCCGAAGCCGGCCGGTCGATCTTCCGTCAGTTACTGTTTATCACGGTTATCAACCTTGGCTACGGCTTGATGGAGTCGCAGACGATTGATAACTACGCGCATATTGGGGGCTTGATCAGTGGATTGGCAATGGGATGCCTGCTTATTCCCGAGGTTCTGGACCGCCGTCGAGACAGCCGCCGGGCGGCTGCCCTTGCCGCCACGTGCGGGGCGTTGGGTCTGCTGATACTGGTTTCCGGCGGCTTGCAGGCGCTGTGGACGCATCGGATGCTCGCAGAAGGCGGTTCGTGGGCGTACAAGCTCGAGGAATATGGGTCACAATCGGCACAACGAGCATGGCAGTGCCAGCTTCCCGTCACTTGGAAGACCGTGGAAGGCGCCTCTAACGGGCTTGGAATTGCGACTGGGCCAAATGGTTTGCAGTTGAGCGTGACGTACACGCCGGACCTACCGCGCACCGTGGTCACCGCAACGGCCGCCGCCAACGGGTATCGGGTGAGCCCGTACAGTAGCCGTGACCGTACTGTTTGGGTGCTGCCTCGCGCTACAACGGCGACTCAGTCGGCGCTGCTGTGGTCGTCGCAAGCCGGACTTCTGCAGATGTCTCTCACGGGCCCTAAGGCAAAGCGGACCCTGTTTGAAGTGCTGATTGCATTCACGGTTCCAGCACAGGGGACCGGCCGGTAGGATCGTTGTGCAGGACGTTGGCTAACGGGCCGGGAACTGAATGCGCAGCATCCCACGATATTAAGTGTTGAGAGTGACGCTTCGGAGGGAACCACGCGGTATGTACCGGCGCAACGGACAGACGGAAGACACGGCGGCGCTGTTTGAGGAGCTGCTGCACGAGCATGAAGCGGCGATATACCGCGTTGGCTTCCGCCTGACCGGCAACCACGAAGACGCGGAGGACCTTGTTCAGGATGCGCTCTTCGACGCCTTCCTGGGCTTCGACCGGTTTGAATCCGGCACGAACTTTGATCGGTGGATATTCCGGATTCTGCACACCACGTATGTGGATGCGCAGCGGCGAGCTATCAGCAGGCTGAATGGGCATCGCAACCTCAGTCTTGACGACGAAGGGCTGGAGAAGTTAGCGGACCACTCGCTTCCGCCGGACGCCAGACTAATGGCCGGCGCTCTGGATGAACCCTGGCAGCAGGGGCTGATGAGGCTGAAGCCGGACCAGCGCATGCTGCTGGTATTGTGCGATATCGAGGGACTCTCTTATGAGGAGGCGGCTCAGGTAATGGGCCGCTCAGTGGGTACCGTGCGGTCTCGTCTGCATCGGGCGCGGCTCCAGTTGCGCAAGCTTCTGCAGCCGATGCTCTCTTTAAAACCGAAGGAACCTGCGCGAAAATGAATCTTGATTGCAAACACGTAGAGGCCTATTTGGGGCTTTGGGCGGATGACAGTCTGGGCGTGAAGCAGGCCCTGGCAGTTCGGCGCCACCTGGATGACTGCCAGCAATGCAGCCTTGCGGCAGCGGAGCTCCGACGCCTGAAGCGCGACATGCTTCGGGTTGCAGCCCCTGCTGCCCGCGCGGACTTCTGGGAGCGCATGCATCACGATCTGCGAGCAATTGGCGACCGCGGGCGCATGTGTGCTGCAGCTGCACGTGCCGCGGAGCGGCGTCGCATTCGTGACCACCACAGGCGGCATGGTCAGGTGATACGGTCGGCGGCGGTAGCCGCCGTAGGTATTACGATGATGGCAGTTCTGCCGTACGTCCCATTCGCCCGCTACCGGCGGCCGGCCCTCATCGCCGGCAAGGGCTCCGCGGCGCCGAGCCAATCGATCAGTATCGATTCGATTGTTGCGGCTCACATGGCGAGCGGCGCCACTTTGCCATGGGCCGATTCCGGGCGAGCGCGATACGTGGTTGCCCAGGCCCGCGCCGCCGATTGGAGTGGCGACGGCGATCTGGACCTGAAGTAACCTTGAAGATTTGGCTCCGATGACGCGGTTCTGGCCGCAGTGCGCTGCTGTTGGTTGCTCGGCGCTAGCGGCTGCGGCAGGCGGCGCGCAGCAGCGGCCGTCGGCGGAGAGTGCGTTGCGCCGAGCGTTTAGCGCTCCGTTCCACTTACGATATGCCGGCATCCAGACCGTTCTGACATTCGCCGCCGGGCAGGGAACCGCATCGGTCACTGCGGAACTGCACCCGGCGCCGGGCAAGTTCCGCATCGCCTACATCAATCCGGCCAGCAGCCGCGGTCGCCTTGAACAGAGCGACGGGCGGGTTGATCGGCTCTACCTGCCGGCCCAACGACTCGTGGTGGTTTCAGCCGCGACGGGCCAGTCTGCCGACCCGGCCGCCATTCGGAGGTCGATCCGGCGGCTCGAGCGGAACTATCGACTCCAGATTGCGCGAAGTGTCCATGGGGTAGACGGTCGCGCTGCCTGGCGAGTGCGCATCACACCGCTTGACCACGCACGCCCGCGCCAGGTTCTTTGGATTGACCGGTCGACCTGGCTGATAACCCGGCGGGCAACCTACACGGCCGATGGCGCGGAAGCGTCGCGCAGCTCGTGGAGGCTCCTGCGGGTTGGTGGTGCGGTGCCGACCAGCTTACCCAGCTGGCACGATCCGCCACATGCGCGGGTAGTTACCACCATCGGCAGCAGCAGCAGGCTGGCGACGCCGGCGGCGGCCCAGCGCGCCACCGGCGGCGCGGTGGTGCCTGCCAGGATCGGCGGTGGTTTCGGGTTTGATTCAGCCCGCACGATGCGTGCCAAGGGTAGCACCGGGGTATTGGTGACCTATTCGGACGGACTTAACGCAGTTTCGCTGCTGCTGCTGCCGGGCCGGCGCACCATTGCCGTCTCCCCGAGCGACGTAGCGTTAAAAGCTCCGGCGATGCCTGGACGACAGGATCAGCGCGAGATGCGTCGTGGGATGCTGACGATACTTTGGTGGTACGATCCGCGCCTGAACGCCACAGCATCGCTGCAGGGCGAAGTGACGCCGCAGCTCCTGCTGAAGCTGGCAATGAACGTTGTTCCAACCGCACATAAGCAGCGTTAGCGGCGCCAGAGCTTGAGGTGCAGCTGGATCGGACTTGCGCCGCCACTTTCCGGAGTTGCCGTTATATCCAGCGAATCACCAATAGGATCGCTGGTAATCGGTACAACCAATGTGATGATGCCATGCGCAGCCTGGGCGCCCGGAACCGAAGCGGCTGCCGCTCCGGCAACACGGATGCTGTAGACCGTGCCCGTGGGGGTCACTGGCAGCTGGAGGTGCAGAAAAAGCCTGGCGCCGTTTGGCGCCTGCGTCCACTCCGCATACGAAGAGTTGGCCGGTGGCACGGCGCTTCCGTGATGCATCACCAGTTGGAGCAGCCAGCCGGGCCCAAGCTCCGCCTTCTGAACCTTGGGAACGGAAACGAATGCGCTAAGGATGATCACCGCTGCGCCGGCAAGTGCGAGCGAGCGTGGGCGCAGCAAAAGTGCGAGCGATGGAAGCGAGAAACCAACGCGCCGGCTGGGAGACGCTTCCGGCCGGCGACTGGCGATACCGGCCCACACGGCTGTGTGGAGCTCGGCAGGCGCATCCACGGCCGGCAGCGCGTCCAACTCTCGCCACAACTTGCCGACACCGTCGTACGCCTCACGGCAGCTTGTGCAGTCGCCCAGGTGTGCGGCCACGGCGACGCGCAGCGGCTTTTCCATGGAACCGCCCACGTAGTCGGAGACCAGGTCCAACACCTCGTTGCACTTCATGACCGCGGCCTTTCCAAATCGATAATCAACGGTGAGACGATGCTATGGCAGCAAGAGTTCCCGCGATTCGAGCAGGCGCGAGCGCAATGTGAGGCGGGCGCGGTTCAGGCGCGACTTCACCGTTCCAATCGGCAGGTCCATCGCTTCGGCGATCTCCTCATACGACAGTCCCTCGGTATGGTAGAGAACAATCATCGCACGCTGATAATCCGGCAGGGTTTCAATTGCCTGCTGAATGGTTTCGGCCCGCTCGCGCTGCTCTGCGACCTCGGACGGCCGCGGCGCCGGATCTTCCACCTGACGCGATACTGAACTCTCGTCCAGACTGATGTACTCCTCCAGCGAGAGGTGTGTCCGGTTTTGCGCGCGTTTCCGCCGGTCGAGGTAGACGTTGGTAACGATGCGGTACAGCCATGTGGAAAAGTTGGCGTCGCCGCGAAAGAGCTTGATCGCCTGAAAGACGCGGATAAAGGCATCCACGCTCACATCGTTGGCATCGTCGTAGTTGCCCGTAAGCCGATAGGCCAGGTTGTAGACGCGCTTTTGGTAGGTGGCCATCAACCGATCGAAGGCATTACGGTCGCCACGTTTGCACTGCTCGATGATCCGCTGCTCGCTTGCATCTTCCATGGTAAGTCGTGGACGCGTCGAACCGAACGGACCTACGTGCGACTGCGTTCCAGGGCCAGCTCTTCTTCGTGCGAGAGCGTGTGGCTCGGCTTGCCGTTTGCGCATGCCTTTGCGTAGACCTGTACGCTGTTGCGGCTGCGTACGCTGCTCAGGATCACGCCATCACCTACGGCGTTGAGCAGCGCCACAGAAAAACTCTGCTCTCCACCCACATCGTCAAACGCGTTATACCGCACCATGCCGCACCGCTGCAGACACAAGGGCAGTCCTGCCTGCAGCACCGACACCGCAGTTTCAAGTTGAGCCATATCGCCCTGAATAGTCCGCACCGCATCGATATGGTGATTCAACGCACCCTCAAAGCTTCCATCGGTGGCGCCTCGCGTCATCTGATCCAGGCGTGCCCGTAGAGCACGACCGCGGTGAATCTCGCGACCAAGAAGGATGGCCATCAGCACAAGAAGAACGGCGAGCACCACGATGGCCACGCCGGCCTCCGGCATGAGTACCCTGTTCAGTGTCTCCAAATATGCCCCTCCGCACGCGGGTATAATTCCCCCGCGGCGCCGGACCCGACGACGAGGCGCCAGGAGTTCCGGATGGCCCCCGCACGCCGCAGGCAGCAGGTGCTGCTGATTGCTTTCATACTATTAGCAACGTTCTTCGTGTTGAACTACCGTATCGCCATCGTGCGTGGCGCCTCCATGGAACCGACCTACTTCGACGGCCGCGTGATACTTGCTCGGAGATATCCCTGGCCAGACCGGGATTTGAAGCGCGGTGACGTGGTGTTGATGCGTCACGATCGCGGCATCATCATCAAGCGCGTAGCGCGCCTACCGGGCGACATCATCGACACCTCTTACCCAAACCTGCTCGCCTACGCGCAGGCGGGCGGGCTTACGGACTACTTTCAGCAGACCTCGATTCAGACCCCTCGGGGCATGCAGGTTACGTACACGGTTCCGGCAGGGTTTATTGAAGTACTGGGTGACAATCCGCGCGTTTCCGATGACAGTCGAATGTTCGGCCCGGTTTCGATTCGCGACGTAGTCGGTGTAGTGGTTGGGGCGCCTGCCGGTCCGGCTCCGCTGCCGCAACACCCGCGCTACCAGACGCCCTCGCCGGGCCAGGCTGGATGATCACCCGTATTGTAGCACCGCATCCGCGGATGGAATGAACCGACGGAAGGAATGCAAACCTGTAGAATCCCGCGCTTCCCAAGCGTGGACTGGAGGCAAGGGCGCACCACGTTTACTGCTGGAGCGCCGCCGATATCGGATCGCATCCTGGCCGCGATAGTCTTCGCCATCCAGGCTCAGCGATTTCTGTTGGCCGATATTGTTGGGCGCGGATGGTGTGTGCCGGGCGGCGGCCTGGAGCACGGCGAGACGCTGGAGGCGTGTGTCCGCCGTGAAACGCTGGAAGAAGCCGGCGCGCGATTGGGCAGCCTGGTGTATCTGGGCGTTTTCACCGTGGCCCGACGGCCGCTGCCGCCATTATGCGTCCCGGCGTACCGATCTCCGGTGCTGGCTCTGGGGCCGGTGGGTATGCCGGGTGAATCGCGTGGGGTGCGCCTGGTTCGCCCTAACGAACTCTCAACTGCCTATTACCGGTGGGATGCCCTGCTTGAAGCGGTGTTTGCCTACGCCGAGCAACACCACACGAGCGGATACCCGCCTGCCGGCGCTTAAGCGTCGGCGCGCAGCGCTTGCGGGGCGCACCAGAGCGCGGCATTGTAGAGTATGCGCCGAACCGCGGGGTGGAAATAGGTTGGAAACGTCTCGTGGCCGGGCCGGAAATAGAACGCGCGGCAGATTCCTTCGCCTTCGCCCACGCCGCCACCCGGTCCACACGCAAAGCCTTCCGTTCTACCGGGTCCCACCGTCCAGCACAACCCGGAAGGAAACGTTTCGTTTCCGAGGGGGAAGTGTGATTGAAGCACCATACAAAGCGGCGGTGGAACGTCGAACGGCGCTCCGTACATCTCTTCCTGGTGAAGCGTGAAATCCTCCACGCCCTGAGCGATGGGATGCCATGGGGCGCAGACTCGTACATGTTCCACGTCGGGCGGAGTGGTTTCGCGCCAGCCGCCTTTCAGATTGCCGGACGCGCCCACCACCCACTGGAACGCCTTGCTGTAGTGGGCGGAGTGCAGCGCTACAAGGCCCATGCCGCGCTCGTGGGCCTGCCGCTGGACACGCCCCGCAGTCTCGTCGGTAACTTCTCCATGCCGGGCGTGACCCCACCAAAACAGGACGTCGGTCGCATCCAGATCCGCCTGCGACACGCCCTGCCCCGCCTCGTCGAGGTTCCCTACCGTCACCTGAAGACGGCCGGTGTCGAGCTCTTCCAGTCCCTCTGCGATACTGCCGTTGATGCTGGTCGGGTAGATATCGCGCGGGGCATGAGACGGGTGCTCATCCCACACGCGCACACGTAACCGTGTCGAAGCCATAAAACGATCGCCTCCTCTATATCACTTCCAGTCCGTCTCGATCGGGCAGTGTTGGGAATCGCGCGTGGGGTTCGCGCTGATACCAGACAGCCAACGATGCGATGTCATCCTGAAGCGGCAGATACCGCCCGCCGGAACGCCACCCGAGCGCCTGTATGGTGACGCGTATATCGCTTTGAAACCGAATCGGGTCCGGCACGTGCCAACGGTACATGCCAAATCGCTGCTGCGAGCGGTAGAGGCCGCCGTCGCCGGCGCTGATCACCTGCGACAGGCCCAGCCATGGCGTCGAGAAGACGCAGTAGGTACCGATAGGCTGTTCAAAATCCCACGCGCCGCCAAAGTAGTCTTCAGTACCGGTGCCACAGATCGTCGGAAACTCCGTGTCACCATCCAGATAGAACTTGGCTTCGCCCTCGCCCCACCACCCGGTATTGTTGCTTTGCCATGCGATGTAGGTTCCCACATAGTGGCCCTGACCGTGTACGCCATCCAGCAAAGTATGCACGTCACCATACTTGAGTGGGTTGCTGCGACGGAACTGCGCATGCAGATAGGCGCACTCCTCCGGAACATCGGTGAGCGTGTAGGTGACCTGATAGTAGTAGCCATGGCAGACATCGTCGGAGAGGTTCTGGATGGTAATGAGGGCGGACTTCCGGAACGGCATCTCCCAGTAGCTGTTGAACCCACCGGCCGGGTTGACGGCAATAGGAGCCGAATTGACCAGGCTGCGCTGGCACCAGCCGTTACAGAAGAAATCACCCAGTGGCGCCTCTACCGAGGGCTCCGTCTCGCCGTCCCAGTAGATGCGGAGCACCAGGCGGCGCCACCACTCCGGGCTTACCGTGTTCCAGATATGTTGAATCGCGCCCGGTCCGTTGATTTCGGCCAGTGTCGTAACTGAGTTCGGCTGCAGCGATACGGATGGCGAGACCTTCCAGCCCTGGCCGAGGTCGCGAGCCGCGCGGGCGCCGGTACCCTCCGTGGCCATGCCGGCCCGGCCCTTTTCGCCGCTGTAATTCTCGGCGCTGATGGATCGCGTTTGCGCTGCGGAGAGGCGCGAGATATTGTGCAGTCCCATCCCAAGTCCATTGAACGATTCTTGCTGAGGCATCTTGCTCCCCGGTACATAGAAAGGTGCGGCGCATGGCGGCGCCGCCATCGGTTCGCCCCGTGCCCTAGCGATACCTGCCGCGGTCTGTATATAGGCGAACGGCGGCGGCGCCGGCAGCACGGAGGGTACCATCGGGCTGCAGCTTGCCCGCTACAAACGAAGGTGGAAGTATGAAATGCGTGGTCACCGGAGCTACAGGGTTTATCGGCCGCACACTGTGTGCCTACCTGAAAGGGCAGCAGCACGAGGTAACGGCGCTCTCACGCAACGCGATGCGGGCCGTTACGCAGCTGCCGCAGGGCGTTGAGTGCGTTAGCTGGGGGCCGGATGCCGAACCGGAGTGGAAGCGGCGGGTAGCCGCGGCAGATGCGGTCTTCCACCTTGCGGGCGAATCGATTGCCGCGAAACGGTGGACACCGCGGGTGAAGCAGGTGCTGAGGGCCTCGCGCACGGAGCCGACCCGTCTGCTGGTTTCGGCAATGCGCGAAGCTTCCACGCGGCCCGGGGTGCTGATCAGCGCCAGCGCAACCGGCTACTATGGCGATTGTGGTGACCGCGAGGTGACGGAAGCGACACCGCAAGGGCACGACTTTCTGGCGCAGGTATGCGGCTCGTGGGAGGCGGAAGCATACAAAGCCGGCGAGTTCGGAGTGCGTGTGGTAGTGATCCGGTTCGGCGTGGTGCTGGGCAGCGGCGGCGCCTTGACGCGCATCCTCTATCCGTTTCCGTTTCATTTATCACCATGGAAGGCGGGTCTTGCCGGCCCACTGGGATCGGGACGTCAGTGGATGCCGTGGATCGACGGTGTGGACGCGGTAAGGCTCATGTCGTGGGCAAGCGCACACACCGAGGCTGCCGGTGGCTTCAACGGGGTGTCGCCGAACCCTGTAACGAACCGCGAGTTTACGCAGACACTGGGGCGAGTGGTCGGAATGTGGACGCCGTTCCGTGTGCCGGCGTTCGCGCTCCGCCTGGCGCTCGGCGAGTTCGCCGAGACCCTGCTGACCGGGCAGCGCGCTATCCCGGCCGCGACGGAGGCACAGGGTTTCAAGTTCCACGCGCCGCTGCTGGAGCCCGTGCTGTGCGCGATCTTGGCGCGGTAGCGGTGGCCGATCCGGCGCTCCGGTGTGCTCCCGCCTCAATGCGTTGCGGTTGGCAGTAAACTAAGCGCCAGAATGGCGCACATCTTTTCGGCAGCACATTGGATGGTAACGGCGCGTGGAGCGTGGCTCCAGGCCGGATCCGCTCTCCTCCGAGTGGTGGCCGTTGTTCTGGTCTATGCCATCGTGCGGTTTGTGCTTCTGCGATCCGTTGAGGTCTTGCTTGCCGGGCTGATCCGGCGCGAACAGCGAATTGAGGCTACCGCCTTGCAGGTCGGCCGCCTGGAAACGATCCGCAGTCTGCTCCGGAGCGTAGTGAACTACATTCTCATCTTCACCTTCGGCGTTCTGCTCCTCAAGGCGGTCGGCTTCGACATGCTTCCGTTCATAACCACCGCCGGTGTGGTGGGCCTGGCCGTTGGCTTCGGCTCGCAAAAACTGGTCAAGGACGTGATCTCCGGCTTCTTCATGATCCTGGATCAGCAGTACGTCGTTGGCGAAACAGTAACCATCGCCGGATTCACCGGACTGGTTCAGGAACTGGGAATGCGTTCAACGCGCATACTGGATTCATCCGGACGCGTTGTGATATTTGCCAACGGAGATATCGGCACAGTGGTCAATCTGTCACGGCACCCGGTGATGGATCCGCTGGAGATATCGGTTGCGGCCAACACCGATCTGCAGAAACTGACTACCACCATCAACTCGGCTGCGGATGTGCTGATGCAGGGCAGCGCCGGCCGCTTGCGGGCCGCTCCAACTGTTGAGGGAATCTCGGGCTTCAGCGCTGCGGCGCTCGTGGTGCGCGTTCAGGTCACCGCGGACCCAACGCACCTGGCCGAACAGACCATGGCGGTCCGGGCGGGACTGCGCCAGGCGCTTCTCGGCGCGGGCATCGTACTGGCGTAGGCGACACGCAGGCGAACAAAACGCAGGAAGAGGCCAGGCCGATGTGGAAAAGAACCGGCGTTGCATATTGCCCAGCGCGAGGTTAAATAATGCCTGTTGAGATTGCCGTGTGTGCGAACGATTCGGCGGCGAACGTGCCCTACTCCGAGATCGCGGCGTACCTATCCGCCTTGCCCGGCGTTGTGGTGCAGGGCAACGACTTTACCTATCGCGACGAAGAGACCGGCGTTTTCTTCGTTGCCAAGCCGGCTCACGGTCCCACGGAGGCCTTCGGGGCTGATGCCGACGGAAACTGCGACCGCGTGCTGGTTCGCATTCCCGGGGAGATGGTGGCGACCACTCGCACCACCGCTGCCGACTTTTGCGCGGCGCTCGCCGCGCACTTCAACTGGAAGATCATTGGTACGGATGGCGCCGTGCTCATCTCGAGTCCCGAGGTACTAAAGAGCCTGGGCGGCGGTCCGTCGTCGGTTCGCTCGGCTGCAGCCGGATGTGGCTCGGTGATCGCTACGTTGATTCTGTGCGCCGTGCTGATTGCGGCCGCCCCCCACTAGACTGCCCTTGCTCGTCAAGCATCCGAATAACTCCGAGTGGAAGGACCCATCGTCTCGATGACAGCAACCTATCGCGTTGGTGCGGCCGGACTATCGCATGATCACGTTTGGGGCGAGCTGAATCACTGGAAGGCCGCCGGTAATGTGGTGCTGGCGGCCGCCGCCGACCCGGACCCTGCCCTGCTGGAGCAGTTTCAGGCAGCCTTCTCCGACGCGCGTGTGTACCGCGATTACCACGAGATGCTTGAGAAAGAGGAGCTTCAGTTTGTGCAGGCCGCTGCCGGCAACAGCGAAGGAGCCAACATTGTAGAAGCCGCCGCTGCTCGCGGTCTGCACGTTGTGAGTGAGAAGCCGATGGCGGCCACGCTGGATCAGGCGACGCGCATGCGTAACGCGGCAGCGCGAGCCGGCACGCTGCTGCTTGTCAACTGGCCGACCGCCTGGAGCGCGGCGTGGCAGGAGCTGGAGCGTCGCGTACTGGCAGGCGATATCGGCGAACCGCGTCACACGCGTTACCGCAGCGCGCACAGCGGCCCGATTGACATCGGATGCTCGCCACAGTTTGTGCATAACCTGATCACGCCGGAGATAAATGGCGCCGGCGCTCTGATGGATTACTGCTGCTATGGCGCCGATCTGGCAGCCCGGCTGCTTGGCCGGCCGATGGCCGTGACGGGAATGCGAGGCTGGTTTGGCGACGAGCAGGCGTACGCGGCATCCGATGACAGCGCGGTGATTGTGGCGCAATACGCGCACGCCTTTGGAGTGTGCGAAGCCAGTTGGTGCCAGCCGGTGGAGACCATCGAGGCGAACCCACTGGTATACGGCAGCGAAGGCGCCATCGGCGTGGTTCGCGGTGAATTGGTGGTATCGCACCGCGGCAAGCAGCGCGAAACGGTTCTCCCACTGCCCACCGAGGCGCCACGCCGCAGCGCCGCAGAGTACATCATTTACCTGGCAGAGAACCGGGCAGCGGCCGAAGGCTTCTGCAGTCCTGAAGTGAGCCTGGTCGCGCAGGAGATCCTGGAACTTGGCCTCCGCGCGGCGAATACGGGCTTGCGCCAGCCGCTTTCGTGACGCAGCGTTGTAAGTGAAACGCCGGGAGCCGGTTGACGCCCGGCGACCCTCCAAGTATAATTGCCGGTGCCTGCAGGCGGTTAGCTCAGTGGTAGAGCACCTCGTTGACACCGAGGGGGTCACTGGTTCAAATCCAGTATCGCCTATATAACGTCTATCGCCGGATCGGCCCGAACCGGGCCGGTTCGGCATTTTGATTCGCCCGAGTGGACGTCACTGCGGCCAGCGATAGGCACCGTGGCTGGCTCTCATTCCCGCTTCAACGATTGAATGTCTCGTTTGCTCGCAGGGCTGATTTCGGCCGCCGACCTCACGTGCCGAAGCAACTCCGTCAGAGCCGCAGCATCGCCGAACTCAAGCTCGGTGACACCATCCACGCCGTGCAGACCGCATTCCTCGGTTGCCACGATGGGCAGACCGGCGGCGGCGGCGGCCAGCAGCGCGCGCGGCGCATCCTCCACCAACGCCGGCTGAACAACGAGTCCGACACCGTTTAGCCAGCCGGCGGCGCCGCGGACTACGCGTCTCGTGCGGCATCCCTCCCAAAAGGTCTCGCCTTCCAGCTCGACGCCGCACAGCACGATTTCCAGATCCAAGGAGCGTGCTGCCTCTCGCAGCTCGAATGCGCCCTTGCGCGCGGCTGTCGGACCAGGGAAAAGGACGGCATTACCAGGCTCAAACCGCACCGCCGACGGTAGGCGCCATGGCAGCCGTAGCGCCTGGCCGGGAAACAGTGCAGCGACTGCTGCATGCGGCGTGATAATATGCTGCGCAGCGCGCAGAGCCGCGGTTTCGGCATCGACCATCCAGGCCGGCGCGCGAAACTCACCCAGCGTCTTGCGTTCGGGATTCAGCGCCATCGCGCCGTCCAGTTTGGCATGGAGCGAGGCCAGCGGCATGCGCGTCATCAATACCTGGAAGCTGCGGCCGCCGAGATGGCCATCGCGCCACAGAAATGGCAGCAGCGACTGCGCCACTGTGACGTCGGTATTATGCGGAGCAAGCGAGCCTGCAAGCGTTGTCGCCAAACGCTCCGCACCCTTAAGCTGGGCGGTCAGCCGGGCGGCGCCGTAACGGCTCAGCCTGCGCGTCTGCCACGACCGCACGAGAGATTGCAAGGAGGCGGCGCGCACGGCGGCGAAACCGGCTGTGTTCCAGGCATGCCGCGGCCGGTTCCAGCGTGCGCCGTCTAGCGGTATTGCAAGCACATCCTGGTCAGTCCGGAAGTCGGTGACGTATTGCTCGAACTCGGGCCAACGTTCATCCATGATCCAGACTCGCGCGCCGGACGGGCCGGGTGAGCGATGTGAATGTTCATATTCGCGGTGCCGGAAACAGGAGTCGACGCCGCATGTCGGGCAGCTGTGCGCCACAACATCGATGCGCGGTCGCAGCGGCAGTATCGCAATTGAGCTCTTGCGTACCGCGCGAGCCGGGGCCTGGCCCCACGCCCGGACGACGAGTTCCGCCCGGGTCATTTCCGCCTGAAGGCGCACGGGCTGCGCCGGCCGGAACCGGAGGTCGATGTAGTTCCACGCAACGGTCGCGTCACGGCCGACCTCGGCCGCCGATCCGGGAATGATGGCGCCGTGCGCGTGTCGCTCCACTATCTCAAAGCCCGCGTCGAGCGCCACGCAGTAGAGTGCGTTGGATAGCTGACACAGGCCGCCGCCAATGGCGGGGTAGAGGCAGCCTTCGCGAAGTTGGCGCCCCTGCGTATAGCCTCGTGCCGGGGTGGCTCTGCCGATCTGCTTCCAGAAGCTGAAGGTTGCGCCGGCCGGCACTGCCGCGCCGTTCAAGCGCCGCAGCGCGCAGCGAAGGTTTTGCACCTTACCCTGCTGCAGGTCGCGCTCCTGAACGGTCGTGTCACTCCAGAGCGGAGTGCGCGACTCTGCGAGCAGGTGAGGAAAACCATCTTGCGGCTGCGCGGGCCATGCCCGGATGCCGGCGCGACCATCTGCAAGAATGCGAAGGCACTGAAGGCAAAGCGCACGGGCGCGGAAGAGCGCGGCGGAAAACCGCGTCGGGCTGCCCGTACCGGCCGTTTCTTGCATGTTCAAACGCCCGATGCGGCGGAAGGTTCAGCGGCCGCGGGCTGGTCTGCAAAAGGTGATCGAAGCAGATCATGATACCACCTGGGCGCAGATAGCGTCGGAAACCTCGGCGGGCGACGGACCGTCAGACCCAGTTGCGGGCGCTTCAAGCAGAGCTCCGCGGCACATTCAAGGATCGATTGCCGGTTTCTGCGCCCCGGATGTTCTATGGTGTAAACGCCTGTTCGTTACCGCCAGAGCGCCGGCTGCCAGGGCACGGACCATCTTTCCGGCTCCGTCGGTCGAGGTGATGAACGCTTCATCGTGTGGGTTTGTGAGGACGCACATCTCCACGAGAATAACCGGGACGCGCGCGTAGATGGAGCCTTCCAGCGCGCCATGCAGGCGCCTGCCCACCTGCGTTTGCATATCCGTCATGATTCCACGATCATGCAGTGCGCCGTGTAGGGCGGCGATGAATGCATGGTGGAAGAGAGAGGCCGCAGATCTGCTCTCGATGCGCACGTATGCCGGCGGGCCGCTTACGCCGCGGATCGTACCGGCGATCGCGGGATAGTAGATACCGGCGCCGGTGGCAGAGCCGGCATCGCAGTGAAGGCGGAGAAACAGCGCGGCATGGGCTCTGTTTGCAATTCGGGCGCGCGCTCGGTTTGAAACGTTCTCGCCGGCGCTTGTCTTTGTCAACACAACGCTGCATCCGGCGTGAAGCAGGGCGCGGCGAAGAAGCAGAGCAATGTGCCAGGCAACCCGGTATTCGGCGCTATGGCGGCCGCGCGCACCAACGGTTGCCGCCGAGTGGCCCGGGTCGATGCATACGATTGGCGGGAGAACGCGTGTACGGCTGGCTGGACGGCAACTGCGCGCGGGCATTGCAACGGCGGACGCGGCAGCCCAGAGAATCGCCGCGATGGCTGCGCAGCGAACGGGGACTCGGTTCATCATAATCGTCGATTCCGGGGCGGGCAACATCAGCAGATTGCGTGTGGTTGAGAGGCGCGCGAAGCTGGAGCCGAAGCTGCCGAAATGCGTGACTTCATTGAAGGGACAACGGTTTCAAATGGGTAATAGGGTACTCGTAGATCGGGAATTTGGAGGAACTTACGTCGATGGTTTGCTCCGCTGCTCTGCCGAACTTCATCACCGAGAATTACGAAGTTGTGGAGTGGCGTAATGCGTGCGCGATTCTCGAAACGGACTTTCCGAGCGAATGGGACGATATACTGGCGGTTCTGACGCGATTCCGCCTCAAGAACGGAACCATCAATAAGCCCGGGGGAAACAAGCCAATGGCGCCGGCAGCGGACGGTGTCCGGTGCTCGTGCCTGGAATCGGCAAGTTACTCTTCACGCACGATGACGATATCGACGCTGCGATAATAGTCGCCGCTGACGACGAAGATCCAGAATGAGCGACCATATCACAGCGGGCGAAGATTTGCTGATGCGCGTCGGAAATGAGCGTTACGGCACGGTGTTGGCCGATCCGCCCCGGCATTTTGCCAACAGCAACGGCAAGATGGCCCCGGAGCACAAGCGCCTGCGGGGCTATGAGACGCTATCGTTTCAGGAGATCAACGACTTCCGGTGGTCCAACCGGCCCTACCGTGATCGCACCGGCACATTTGGGTTCCGAATGCGCCCGTTCAAGAGGGTTTGGAAGTCATGAGCCGGTGGGGCTTCACCGACAAAACTCACATCGTCTGGTACAAAACCCGAAAGGACGGCGGCCCAGACGGTCGCGGAGCAGGCTGCTATTTCCGCAAGGCTACAGAGATGTTTGCACGAGCCACGCGGGATGGTTGGAAGCAATGGGGAAACGAAGTCGATAAGAACGGTACTGTTGACGAGACAGACCGTGAAGCTCAGCTGCAGTTTGTCATGGAGACACGCGGGGGCCCTACGACCGTTGACGGGAGTTGACGCCGTCGCGGGCACCCACGTAGGAACTGGGCTCCGGCTAAAGGATTGCTACATTGTCAGTCCCTGCAAAAACCTGCGCAGCATGCGGCGCCGACGCACATCTCCAGGCCGAAAGGTGTCCGTCGTGCGGGCATGCGTTTGTGCCGCCCGATCCAGGCATCGCACCAGCCGGTCCTGTTCGGGCGCCGGCCGGATATGAGGTAACGCCAGCGGCGGGCCAGGGCGCTCGTCTGGGTACGAACGAGCCGTATGCTGCGAAGCCAATACGACAGAAGAGTAAGGTGATTGCGGCGCTCCTGGCGCTTTTCCTCGGAGGGACTGGCGCCCACGGCTTCTACCTTGGCAACAGACGGATGGGCTTTACCATACTGGCGGTGAATCTTCTGGGTATACCACTGCTGCTGATCGGAGTTGGGGTGGTGGTCATCGGCGCCGTCAGCCTGCTCTGTTTCGTCCAGACATTCGTCTATCTCATCCGCAGCGAGGCAGACTTCTACCAGGACTATGTGGTTGAGAAGCGGTGGCTTTGATTCGTCGTGGATGTGACGCAGCCGGTGCGGCACGCGGCATTGCAATGGGACGCGAGGGCAGGAAGGCAGCGTACAAACCGGAGAATCGAAATGGCAATACCTGGTAAGACCTGCGCCGCCTGCGGCGCAACAGCACATCTCCAGGCGGAGAAGTGTCCAAAGTGCGGGGCCGGCTTTTCGAGCGTGAATCCGGCTGGGCCGGCGCCTCATGGAACCGCGCAGCCAGGCTTCCAGCAGCCACTGCCGGGCCAGTATCCGTACCCGGGTGCGATGCAGCCCCATCCAGCCTTTTGGCCCGCACCCAAGAGCAACGTGACGGCCGGTCTGCTGGCGCTGTTCCTCGGATGGACGGGCGCACACGCCTTCTACCTGGGCAACCTGCCGATGGGCTTTATTATCCTGGCCATAAACCTGTTAGCCCTGCCCTTGCTGTTGCTCGGAATCGGGTTTCTGATTCTTCCGGTCGTCGGCACGTTCACTTTCGTTCAGGCGATCCTCTACTTCTGCAGCAATGAGGCAGACTTTTACCACAAGTATGTGGTTGGCAAGCGGTGGCTTTGAGCCAGGGTGGGTATTGCGGAGCCGCTATGCTCGCGCCTCGATGCACCGGACGGCAGCACGCCGGCACTCGCTCCCATCTCGCAATGGCGAGCGTTCGTCCGTTATGAACTGGCCGTAACCGGTCCGCCGTCGCGGCTCGTATGATCGGCGCGTTCCGGATTCGACCATCAGGCGCGAGTATCTTACCGGGCACGCCCTTACCTGACGGCAGGTACAATGCCGCTGAGGGCTGCGCTTTGCGGGAGATCCCATGCCTGAGTTCCAGATTGTAAGCGACTATACGCCAGGCGGCGATCAACCTGCCGCGATCGATCAGCTTGAAGCCGGCGTGCGCAGCGGCCAGCGCTTCCAGACCTTGCTCGGCGCCACCGGCACCGGGAAGACGTTCACGATGGCGCACCTGATAGCGCGGCTGCAGCGCCCCACTCTGGTGATCGCCCACAACAAGACGCTGGCTTCGCAGCTCTGCTCCGAGTTCCGGTCGTTCTTCCCCCACAATCGAGTGGAATACTTCGTAAGCTATTACGACTACTATCAGCCGGAAGCCTATATCCCATCCACAGATACCTATATTGAGAAGGACAGCAGTGTCAACAAGGAGATCGAGCGGCTGCGCCACTCCTCTACGCAGGCGGTGCTGGAACGCAACGACGTGATCGTGGTTGCCTCGGTGAGCTGTATCTACGGTCTCGGCTCGCCGGATGAGTACCGTGAGGTCTCGCTTCAGTTACAGCGTGGCGCCAGCTATCGGCGTGACGAGATTCTGACGCGCCTCATTGAGATGCAGTTTGAGCGCAATCAGATGGAGCTGCAGCGTGGCACCTTCCGCGTGCGCGGCGATATCATCGAGATAATGCCCGCGGATGAAGAGAAGGTGATCCGGGCAGAGCTGTTCGGCGACGAACTGGAGAAGATCACCGTTGTCAATATGCTCACCGGCGAAATCATGTCGGTACACGACTCGATCAACGTGTACGCCGCCACCCACTTTGTTACGTCACAGGAGCGTTTAGCACAGGCGCTGGAAACAATCCGCATCGAAGCGGATGAGCGACTCGCCTGGTTCCGTGACCGGGGCATGCTCCTGGAAGCGCAGCGGCTTGAGCAGCGCACCAACAACGATCTGGAGATGATCCGCTCGACCGGTTTCTGCAGCGGCATCGAGAACTATTCCCGGATTCTGGATGGGCGCGATGCCGGCACGCACCCAAACACCCTGTTCGATTACTTCCCGGAAGGCTTTCTGACGGTGATCGACGAGAGCCATCAGACTCTGCCGCAGTTGCGCGCCATGTACAACGGCGATCGCGCACGCAAGCAGGTGTTGATCGACTTTGGGTTCCGGCTGCCCTCAGCAGCCGACAACCGGCCGCTCAAATTCCACGAATGGGAGGCCGCTGTCGGACAGGCCGTCTTCGTCTCGGCAACTCCCGGTCCCTACGAGCGTGAACACAGCGGGCAACTGGTGGAACAGATCATCCGGCCCACCGGGCTGATGGATCCGGAGGTGATCATCCGTCCCACGCGAGGGCAGATCGACGACCTCATCGGCGAAATCCGGCAGCGCGTGGAGTCCGGTCAGCGGACGCTGGTCACCACGCTCACGAAGCGCATGGCCGAGGACCTCACGGCATATCTGCAGGATGCCAAGATGCGGGTGAGTTACCTCCATTCCGACATCAAGACGCTGGACCGTATGGGCATCCTGCGCGATCTCCGTTTGGGCGCCGTGGATGTGGTGGTCGGCATCAACCTCCTGCGCGAAGGTTTGGACCTGCCGGAAGTATCTCTTGTCGCGATCCTGGATGCCGACAAGGAGGGCTTTCTGCGGTCGGACACCTCGCTGGTGCAGACGATTGGACGAGCCGCGCGGCACGTGAGCGGCCAGGTGATCATGTATGCCGACACGGTAACGGGCAGCATGCAGCGGGCGATCGATGAGACGAACCGGCGGCGGCAGAAGCAGTCGGCGTATAACGAGGAGCACGGTATCACGCCACAGTCCGTTCAGAAGGAGGTGCGCGAACTGCTTCAAGCCTCGTACGTGTCGGAAGATCGGCCGGGCTGGAATCCGGACGAAAGCGTGGCCCGGCTGCATACCGATGCCGCGACGATCCCAGCATCGGAGATCTCGAGCGAAATCGCCAAGTTGGAGCTGGAGATGCGTGAGGCGGCAAAGTCGCTGAACTTTGAGTACGCAGCGGAACTGCGTGACGAAATCAAGGAACTTCGGCGCCTGGCGCCGGCGGCGGCGGCTGCAGCGGGCAAAGGCGGCCGGGGCGCACCCGCTCCTCCTCGCCCGCGGCGCGGTTCGTGACCGGCGCAGCGGTAGCCGTGCTTGGCGCCGGGAGCTGGGGCACCGCGCTGGCGAGGCTCCTCGCCGACAACGGATGCAGCGTGCGCTTGTGGGACAGAGACCCGGCACACTCCGCCCGGATTGGCATTGATCGCGAGAACAAGCGGTATCTTCCCGGCGCAGCGCTGCCACCTACTGTAGAGGTGACCGCCGACCTTCCGGCCGCGCTCAACGGCGCGGATGCCGTCGTGTTCGCGGTACCCGGCGGTGCGATGCGCAACGTTGCCGAGCGTGCCCGACTCGCACTTCCGCCGGACGCTCTGATCATCTCGGCCGCGAAAGGGCTGGAGCCCTCCGGGCTGCGCATGAGTGAAGTGGCTGCAGAGGCGCTGGAGTGTGGCGCCGCGCAGATCGTTGCGCTAAGTGGGCCGAATCTGGCAGTTGAGTTGGCTGCCGGCATGCCGACGGCAACCGTTGTGGCCTCCGTGGCGTCGGAGGCAAGACAGCGTGCGCAGCAGCTATTTCACACGCGTCATACCCCGGTATTCCGCGTCTATACCAGCGATGACGTCGCCGGCGTCGAGCTCGGCGGCGCGGTGAAGAATGTAATCGCTATTGGCGCGGGCCTATGTGACGGACTGGGCTTTGGTGACAACACGAAAGCCGCGCTCATGACTCGCGGACTGGCGGAGACCGTACGGCTCGGCACAGCCATTGGTGCGCGAGCCGACACTTTTATGGGGTTGAGCGGCGTTGGAGATCTTATGGCTACCGGCGCCAGCAATCTCTCTCGCAACTATCGCATCGGCGCCGCCATCGGCCGCGGAGCTTCGCTGGACGATGCGCTGGCCACCGTTGGGCAGGTGGCTGAGGGCGTTCCCACAACCAGCGCGCTTTACCGGCTTGCCGGCTCGGCGGGTATCGAGATGCCGCTCGCGTGCGCTCTCTACGGTGTACTGTTTTCCGGATCCGATCCACGCGAGGCAATCACCGCGCTGATGCTGCGACCTCCGCGAGCCGAAGGTGGTGAGACCAGGCCGGACCGATTTGAGCCGGCGTAAACGCGGGCGCTGCAAGCGGCAAACACAGCGATGACCGGGATGCCGCTCACCGGGCGCCGAACGAGACCGTCCTTTGTGTTCCTCATGGTTGCGCGCAGCGCCAACGCGCTTGATCCTGATGGGACGTATGCGATCTGTGGGACGCATCACGACACCGTGACGACGCCGGAGCTCGGCTGACGGAGCGAGACGCGTGCGTTCGCGAGGCGCCGACACTGCTGCCGTGCATAGGCGGCTCGGGAGCTGCAGTCCGATGCGGAACGCGAATGTCCCGCATCCGTAGGCAGCGCGCTAACCGGCAACTTGCATATGATGTAACACTGCTGGCAATACAGGCATTGACCGTAACCCCGCATTCGGATATACTGTGCGCCTGGAGGAAGCTGGCGGATGTCGACAGATCGGCGCAGGAGCGCCGCCGCCGCGCCGATGCCGGCGCGGAGAATGCAGGACCTCATCGGGTTGGCGCTCTTTTGCTTTGGCGCAATCAGCCTGATATCGCTTGCTACGCCTCAACCCGGACCCGTACCCACCGCGCTCAATGCAGCGCTGCGGCTGGCAGCGGGCGATGGGTCGTGGGCGATCCCGCTCGGCACAATGTTCGCCGGCTCGATGTTCCTCATCGGCTACCAGCGGCTATCACTTTCTCACTCCTCCATCGGCACACTGCTTCTCTGGCTCGCCTTTGTCTGCAGCCGGCAGTTAGACACGATGCCCGCGGGGGCAACCTGGAACCCAGCGCTGGCTTCGGGCGCAGGAGGCGCAGCGGGCTGGGCGATCGGCGCCGGTCTCTCGGCAGCCGCCGGCGGCCTGATTGCACGACTGGTGATAGTATTCTCCGCACTCGCCGGTATTGTGCTCCTGGCTGACCGCCCGCTGATTGATGTCGCCCGCCGCTGCCTCGATCTCGCCGCTCCGGCCGGGCGAGCCGGAACTGCCATGACCCGACGCGCCGGCAGTGGCTTTATCTCCCGTTTGCGGGCTTACCTGGATCGGCGTGCCGAGGTCCGGGCCGAGGCGTTGATTGAGCAGGAAGACGACGAGGAGGGTGAAGAGGATCTACGCGAGTATGACGGACTCGCTTCAACCGTGCCCGAGCCTGCGGAGATGAAGGAACCGGCACGGGTATTTGCCCTGCCGGCATCCGAAGCCGTAGCGGCCGATACCACCGCCGCTACCATCACTGCAGCGGTGGAGCAGAAGACCGAGCCGGCGCCGGTACCGCTTACCGCGCGACCGGAGAGCAACGGCAAGCCAGCCCAGCCCAGTCTAACCGGCTTTGCCCTGCCGCCGTTGAGCCTGCTGAAGGATACCGGCGCGGCTACGGCACAGCGCACTCAGGCAGAGGTGGACGAAAAGGCCCGCATCATCGAGCGCACGCTTGAGGAGTTCCGCATCGGTGCTACGGTGGTCGAGGTGGCTGCCGGACCCACAATCACGCGGTTTGAGATTCAGCTGGCGCCAGGCATCAAGGTCAGCAAGATCGTGAGTCTGGCCGATAACCTGACGATGAGCCTGGCAGCCATTGATGTGCGCGTGGAGGCGCCGATTCCCGGCAAATCTGCGATTGGCGTGGAGGTGCCGAACGCGCACCCGGTCACTGTGCGGCTGCGTGAATGCCTGAACACGCAGGAGTTTCAGGAGGCGCCATCGCTGCTCACCATTGCGCTTGGAAAGGATGTTGCCGGCCAACACCGCTACGCAGACCTGACCCGAATGCCGCACCTTCTCATTGGAGGCAGTACCAACTCCGGCAAGTCGGTCTTCTTGAACACACTCATCGCCAGCCTGGTCTATCGCGCGACACCCGAAGAGGTGAAGCTGCTTATGGTCGATCCCAAGCAGGTGGAACTCAGCCTCTGGGACGGCATTCCGCACCTGCTGCATCCGGTGGTCAAAGACGTGAAGCAGGCTGCCGGCCTGTTTCGAGCCGCACTCAAGGAGATGTCGCGGCGCTTCGATCTGTTTGCGGCGATAGGCACACGGGGTATTGATGGTTACAATTCGCGCGTAACTCGCGAGGAACGCCTGCCCTATATGGTTTTGATTGTGGACGAACTATCGGACCTGATGATGCAGCAGGGCCCTGAAGTTGAGGCGAGCATCTGTCGCCTGGCTCAGATGGCGCGCGCAACCGGCATTCATCTGGTTCTGGCCACGCAGCGGCCTTCGGTCAACGTGGTCACCGGTACCATCAAGGCCAATATCTGCTCGCGCATCGCCTTTGCCGTTGCCTCTCAGGTCGACTCGCGCACCATCCTGGATGCCGGGGGAGCGGATCGACTGATTGGCCGCGGAGATCTGCTCTTCCTGCCGTTGGATGCCGCCAAACCAACACGGATTCAAGGTTGCTATATGAGCGAGGCAGATACTAACGCGCTCGTGAGCTACCTACGCGCGCAGGGCCGTCCGGACTACTCGTTTGAGATACCGGATCCGCTCGGAGGCGGCGGACGGGACGCCGACGAGCCTGGCGACGACGTGGATGACGAGTTCTTTGAGCAGGCGGTGCGGCTGGTGGTCACGCAGGGCCAGTGCTCCGTATCGAGCCTGCAGCGCAAGTTCCGGATCGGATACACGCGCGCGGCACGCATCGCGGAGATGATGGAGGAGCGCGGGATCGTAGGCCCACCGAACGGAGCCAAGCCGCGCGACCTCCTGATCTCGCCGGTGCAGGCCGAAGAGTTGTTTCGAGTACAGATGGCGCCCGCTATGGACGGCGCAGAACGCGAGACCGACGCGGTTTGAGCAAATCAGGGGCGCAGCGCGACCGGCGGCCCATACGGAGGATCATGCAAAGAACGTTTGTTATGGTGAAACCCGACGGCGTGCAGCGCCGTTTAGCCGGCGAGATTCTGCGCCGGTTTGAGTCGCGCGGCTTGCGGATTGTCGGCCTGAAGCAGCTGGTTCCAAATCGACAGCTGGCTGAAGCGCACTACGCCATCCATGCGTCACGACCCTTCTATGGTGAACTGGTGCAGTTCATCATCAGCGGCCCTGTGGTTGCTATGGTGCTTGAGGGTACTGAGGCAATTGCACTCTGCCGTACGATGATTGGTGCTACCAAACCGCTGGACGCGCTGCCCGGCACGATCCGCGGTGACTTCACCACGGAACTGAAAGCCAATCTGGTGCACGGATCGGACAGCGAGCTGTCGGCCAAGACTGAGATCGCGCTCTGGTTCCGGCCCGAGGAACTGCTGCCCGAGTAGCGGAACGCCTGCCCGTCGATCAATCGTGCGTAGTGGTTACGCCGCTGTCGGCGCCCGGGGCGGGCGGCGATAGACGGGCGTCGCCCGCGGTCAGCTCTCGTAACGCGTCGACGGCGCTGGACTGTATATCGTTCACCTGGTCGGCGATTGGCGCCTTGAGGTAGTTTCGGAACATGTCCACCGTTTGCAGTGCGATCTGCGCGCCCTGCTGGTAGTGCGCCTGCGCCACGTCAAGCCCGGCGGCAGCCGGCAGCTTATCCAGGTAGTCGGCGGCTGCGAAAGCGCGATCGTGCAAATCCGAGGCAAAGCGCAGAAGGTCATTCTGGGTATGCGCACCGCTGGTTGCGGCCGCCAGATCCGACTGCAGCTCCGTAATCAGGTCGCGTTCACGCGCAGTGATCACCTTGACCAGCGACTTGTAAGCTTTCAGCCAGGTCTCCGTATCAGCCGGAGGCAGCAGTGACCGCTCTTTTTGCACCGCGTCGATGCTCCTGGGATATTGTGTCAGGTCGGATGCGGCCTTCAGCAGGTAGGTGTGCGCCAGCCTACTCCAGGGCAGCGGGCTTTTGGGATCCAGCTTCGAGGCATCCAGGTAGGTTTGTATAGCGGCGTCGAACTGATCCTGCGCCAGCTCGGTATCCCCCAGCGCCACTTTGAGGCTTACATCGGTTGGGTTTGCCGCTGCGGCCGCCTGGAACACCGCCGTCGCCTGCGTCACATTGCCGCCGGCTAGCAGCGCCTGGCCGTAGGCTCGCTGAAGGCCGGGGTTGGTTGGAGAAAGCGCAATGGCCCGCTTGACCTCGGCAACCGCCGAATCCGGCATGTTGCGGTCGAGATACGCCTGAACGAGCTGCTGGCGCAACCCAACGTCCATAGGCTTGTCGTTGATGGCTCGACGCAGCGCAACGATCACATTAGCTGTATCGCCCGTTTGGCGGTAACGCACGGCAAGCGCGGTGGGGTCTTCGGCAGGCGTTGCCGGCGCGCCGGTGTGTGGATCGATCTGTATGCTCGGCGTCGTTGGCGGTGTCGGCTGCTGCGCCGGCGGCAGCACGGGAGGGCCGAGGGGGTGCACGGAGTTCGGTGGCGTTATGGTTGTAGCGGGCGGCGCCGTGACGCTGGTTGCCGGTCCGACCGGCGGCCCATCCGGCGGGGGGCTCTTCGATGGCGGAGTGGCTGGCGGCGCATTACCTGCCGGTGTTTTGATGATTTTGGCTTGCGCCACCTGAACCACCGTCTTGTGGTTGAAGCGCTTGAGGCTGGCCGGCAGCCGATACGGTATCTGCAGATCGGCCGCCACGGCTTGCGCAGTTAGCGCGGCCATTTCGTCCTGCGTCAGCTTCTTTTTCTGAATCTTACTGGGCGCGGCGACATCCTGCGCAAGGTCCGTTTGCCACACGCCGATGGCCGCCTCGCTCTGAAAGCGTATCGATGTGGTGATGCCGTTTCGATCCTTTTGAGGATTGAACCAGAAGATATACTGAGCGCCGATGGCGTCGGCGATGCGCTGCTGCGCCCCGGAGTCACCAGCGTTGATCACGTCCGCCGCCTGAATCGTGTTTTCCCGGATCGCGCGCTCGACGCTGGGTTCATTCGCGCTGAACTGGATGACCTGAAACCGGTTCTCGCCGCGAAACAGCTCACGCAGCCTGAGTGCGAGCGTGGCCTGAAAGCCGCGCTTAAGATCGGCGCCATGCACCGCGGCTTCCGGGATCAGCAGCAGAGTGTTGGCGGACGATCTGTGCGCAGTATTCTGCCCGATGCATGGAGCGGTAGCCGCCAAAAGAGCGGTCGCCACCGCCGATGTGCCGATCAGGGTCCGCAAAGCTTCTTGCCCGTTTGACATACCCGGATACCCTCTCGAGCGACCTCTACATTGGAACCCGAATCGATCTGCTTCTGGTACGCGGAGATGGCGTTATCGTAGTTGGCCGATGCCGACGTGGTATCACCGAGCCGGTAGAAGGTGAGCGCGATCTGCTGGTACACATAACCGCGCTGCGAGGAGGCTCCTGCAAGCGCGGCTTGATACTCGCGCAGTGCGCCGGAGTAGTTGCCCTTCATTTTCAGGTCGTCGGCAATGGCGATTTGCGACTGCGATTCGGAGGATGGGCCAGACGCCGGCTGCGCCCCACCCTGCGCCGGCTTGGATACCGTGATGCGGATAATCGCCGGATCGGCGGGGGGAGCTTTGGCGTGGTGTCCATGGACCGGAATGACGAGCGTGCCACCATTTGGGCCATGGGTCGATTCCAGTCGAACGTGGTTCGCATCCGGCGACGTGCCCGTGGGCGCCGTTGGCTGCGAGGGTGGCGCCACCGCTGAGAGGCGCACGGGCGCCGGCGCCGGCGTCGGCACATATCGGATTTGCGGCTGCGGCGGGCTTTGTACCGGCTGTCCCGACAGCGGACCATAAATGTAGATGGGCGGCGCGCCGCCGGGAGTTGCAGGTTTCGGGGCGCCACCCGGCTGCGTGGAACTGGTGCCACTGCCCGGCAAATTGAGCGCAATGCGGCCGGGATTGAACGCTGCGGCAGGCGCAGGCGCATGGCGCTGCAAGTTGCGGAGGCGGATTGCAGCTCCGGCATAACCTAAAACGAGCACGCCAAGAATGGCTGCGACAACCAGGATTGCGCGCCCCGTCGCCCGTGACGGCGGCTGCGACGCCGCGGTGATACGAGCGGCGGCCGCCGGGTCGGAGACCCTGTCGCCATCTCGCAGCTGATCCAGCTTCATCCTGTCGGCGATGCTGCCCGGATTGCTGGCCACCACATGCTCATATTCGCCGATGGCGCGCTGGCGATCTCCGGCTCGCTCGTAGAGCTGGCCCAGAAAGGCATGGAGCGAGGTGTTGGCGGGCAGCGACCGCAGCGCCGCCCTGCAAACCTCGATGGCGCCCGGCAAGTCACCGGTCCGCGAAAGCCGATAAGCGCGATCGACAACGGCCTGAACCTGCTCGGCCTCAGGAAGCGCCTGATCGAAGGCATCCTCAGAGACGTTGGCCCGTGCAGGCGCATCCAGCGCTGCGCCGCAGTGCTTGCAGTAGGCCGCATCACGTCTATTCTGTTTGCCGCACGCGCTGCAAAACATCGCGGTATTGTCCGATTCCGGGTGCGTGACGGGGGGAGTTGACACGCGCTCATTATAGTATACGCAACGCATTTTCGCAAGGTTCTGCCGCGCGGCGAGACCGGCGCGTGCCGCCGCCGCTGCGCACGGACCTGTTCAGTTCGGCCTTCCGGGTTGGCGCCGGTCTCACGATTAAGGACTGACTGGAGCCAGGCACCACGATCCCGCCGCCGCTCAAGCCGCCCATCGGCGCCGACACACCTGGCCGCCGCCGCCACAATGACTCGGCTTGGACGGCCGCAAGCGCACCTGGGCTGTACGTCCGTTCATCCATGCGACAATGTGTCCTCTCCGGTCAGGTTTCCCGTGAGGCAACGCGCTGAATTGACAAAGGCGGAACACGCCGATTATAATGACTGATTGGGTACGAGGCAGCGTTGCGAGGTTGATCTCTGGTAGCGCGGCGTTGTTCGAACCCCGAAAGATTGACACAGACATGGCCTCGGCCACACCGGACCTTCAAAAGATTCACGTCACGCTTGCGCCCGCCGACCTTGTGATTGAACCCGGTGGCGTTGCCCAGCTTACGGTAACCGTCCGAAATACGCAGACAGAACCCGACCGCGTCTCGTTTGAGGTTGAGGGCATCGATATGGAGTGGTACGCCATTCCGGTGCCGGCTGTGAATGTTGCGCCGCGCGACTCCGCCACTGAGCGTATCATCTTCCGGATCGGACGATCCACCGATAACCAGGCCGGCGCCTACCCGTTTCTGGTTCGGGTGCAGGCGATGGAGAGCGGCGAGGTGGCTGTCGCGCAGGCGAGTCTGCAGATCAAGCCATTCCACTCGCTGCAGGTTGAGCTGATACCCAAGCGGGCCACCTCCACGTTCTTCCAGCCAAACAACCAGTTTGAGGTATCGCTCTCCAACCTGGGGAACACGCCGGTGACGCTGGATGTATCTGCCACCGACCCCGACTCGGCTTGCATGTACGAGTTTGAGACCAATGGGATGCAGCTGCAGCCGGGCCAGATACAGCAGGTCGAGCTGATTACGCGGCCAAAAGCGGCCTCACTCCTCTCCGGCGTGCGGCTCTACGGATTCAGCGTGCTGGCCCGGTCTCGCGAGGACGGGTACATCACGGCGACGGCCAATGGGCAGATTGAGAAGCACGCCATGGTGTCGCCTCTGGCCGGCATCTTCCTCTCTGTGCTCGTGCTCTGCTCGCTCGGCTGGTACCTCTTCCGTCCGAAACCGCTGCCACCGCTGATAATCCGCACCTTTTCGGCTTCTCCGGCCGCCACGCAGGAGGATAAGGACATCACGCTGACGTGGGACGTTTCGCCGGGCTTTACCCAGCTACTGATCGAGCACCGCGTATTGGGTCGCGATGCCACGGACGTGGTGGATGATGAGCCGCGGGATTCGGCGGGCAGTATCCACGTGCAGCCGGAGCCACCGCAGACCATCTACTCGCTGGTGCTGCGTGGGGCAAGCGGTCAGAAGGAGCAGCGTGAGCAGATAAAGGTGAATGTCCAGCCGCTGCCACCTCCGCCAAAGCCGGTGCTCACTGCATTCTGGGCCGATCCGCCGATCTGCCACGTCGGCGACATGGTGATGCTCACCTGGAAGGGACGCGCGGCGAATTACGTGCTCGATCCCGGCAGCATTCACCTGGAGAGCATCGACCGGTCGCATCAGGTAACGACCGATACGGTGGGTGATATGCAGTTCACGCTGCGGGCGTACGGCCAGGATCCGAACACGCCGCCATCCACCAAGACCATCACGGTGCACGTTGCGGGCAAAGACGAGAGCGTCGCGAAGATCGACCGGTTCAGTGCGTGGCCCGCTGCGCCAACGATCGGCGCTACCGTGCACCTGCGTTGGCACACGCTGTACGCAAAGGGCGGCGTGAAGATCCAGAGTAACAACGGCACGCCAATCGGCGACGCCAACGGCAACGTCGGCGCAAGCGGAACAACCGTATTCACCATCACAACGCCGACCACATTTACCATAACGGCCGTGGATGGCGCGGGCCTGCCGGCCGCGACAACGCTCACCATTACGCCTCACGCGGCGCCACCCCCCGTCTCCACCACCCCACCCGACACCACGCAGCCCGACACGTCCGGTCAGCCGGCCGGTGGCGCGAATCCTCCATCCGGAAGTCCGCCGCCGTAGTCCCCCGGGGCCGTTCGGCAGATCTCATCACCACGAAAGGCCGCAGATGGAACAACGCGCGTTGGGCACAACGGGCTTGACGGTGACCACGCTCGGGCTGGGCTGCGGCGGCCCAAGTCGCCTCGGGCTTTCCGGCGGCGCGCCGGAGGAATTGGCTGCCGGCGTCATCGATCTGGCCCTCCAGCGCGGCATCAGTTTTGTCGATACGGCGGAGGCCTACGGCAATGAGGAGGTGGTGGGCCGCGCTCTCTCGGGCCGCCGGGACCGGGTTGTGTTGTGCACCAAGGTGACGGCTCGCAGCCGGGACGGGCGTCTTTCAGCAGCGGAGTTTACGCGCCGGGCTGAAGCTTGCCTGCAGCGGTTGGATACGGGCTGCGTGGATGTGCTGTATCTCCACGGTGTTTCACCCGAGGACTACGAATTTGCGCTGGGCGAGATCCTGCCGGCAGCAGAAAGGCTGCGCGAGCAGGGAAAAGTAAGACACGTCGGCGTGACCGAAGCGTTTGGTGGAGATACCGAGCACGCCATGCTGAAGCGAGCCGCCCACGAACCACGATGGGAGGTGCTCATGGTTGGCTACAATTTCCTGAACCAGGGTGCGGCACGCAGCGTAATCGCGCCTGCCGCGGCACGAGGCGCCGGCATTGTGATCATGTTCGCCGTACGCCGAGCGCTGCGCGACAACGAAGCCCTCACGGCCGCAGTGGCAGACCTGGTTTCGCGCGAACCGGACGGCGCTTGTGCGCAGTGTGAAGCCGAAGAGCCGTTGGCAGCCTTTCTTGAGCGAAACGGCATCCCCAGCGTTCCGGATGCTGCCTACCGCTTTTGCCTTCACACTCCGGGTGTGCACAGCGTGCTGAGTGGGACGGGTGACGCGGAACACCTCACCGCAAACGTCGCCTCTGCGCTGGCGCCACCCCTGCCGGCCGCCGTCACCGAACGGTTGGAGCGGCAATTCGCCGGCGTCACCCACCTATCCGGCGGCTAACAGCCGGAAGGTAACCGGTTCACACCCATCTGGCGGGCCAGAGCGCGAGTTCAGCCGCCTGGAGCGAGCCTGCAAAGCGGATGGGAGCGCCGTTCCGCTTACGCCCTTTGGCAGCAGCCCACTACATGGTTGTGTTGCTGAGAGACTGGCGCCAGATATGGCGCAGCCAGATTCCAAAGCCGACCAGCGCGCACGCCAATGCCGCAAACATGCCCAACGATAGACCCATAGACCACAACCAGATGCCGGCGGAAGAGGCGAACCAGGCGGCCGCACAGGCGGCAAGGGGTCGGCGCTGCGCCGGCTGACCGCGCAGGAACATGATGCGAGCCGTAAGAGCAAGGCCGGCTGATGCCGCCAGGACCGCGAGAGCTATGGGCATGGCTCAGGGCCGCATGCCACCGTGCGCGAGCATGTGCGTGAGAAATGCGGCAGTGATGGCATCCACATCGGCGCCAAGAAGCGCCGTACCATGCCTTGTGCCGGCAAACAGCTTGAGCGTGTGTTCGCCACCAAGCTTCGCGATTATCTGCGCCGGCCCACTCCCTGCGATGGGGTCGCTGCTCGAGTGGAAAATGAGTACCGGAGCGGTGCAGCGTGGCGCGGCAGCCAGCGCGTTGAGGCCGCGATAGTCCGCTCCGGGCGAAAACAGCACGACGGCGCCGGCCGCACCGGGATGGGCGGCCGCGTACAGCAGAGCATTATTGGCTCCGTAGGATGCGCCAACCAGTGCAACGCGCGTACCGGGAGCCGTTTTATTCAGAACCGCGGTCACGTCGCCGCTGGTATCCCATGGTGCATTCAGGCCACTGGGTCCGGGACCGCTGGTGGACCGACCGTTACCGCGTTGATCAATAGCAATACATACTATATGTTGCTTCTGGAGCAGCAGGCACAAAGGTTTCCAGTCGGCCGCGGATCCATCGCGCTCGTGCAGCAGCACCGCTTCACCGGTCGGCTTGCGCGCATCGTACTCGTCGCCGACAATGGTCCAGCCATCGGCGGTATGGAACCTCACGGTACGCACGGTCGGGGCAGGCGCCAGATCCGGCGCCGGCGGCGCGTACGCACCTGCGCTCGTGGGATTGCGGGCGTGGCATGCGCCGACGGAGGCCGCGGCGATACCAACGGTCAAAGCGCTACAGAGTCGACGGAATCTGTCAGCCATGGCTGCCCTACCTTTCCTGCCGCCGGTTAACGCTCGGTCGAAGCACGCAGCCACTCAGCGCATTGCTGCAGGTGGTAGCCATCGTGGCCCAGCATGAGCACGGCCGTATCGCTGATGCTCAACCGCGGCACGTTCGGCAGTCGCGATCCCCATCGCAGCCACTGATCCCCGGAGAGACCGTGCAAAAACGTGAGGCTAGCCTTGCGCTCCGCCACATAGACGGCAAGTTGCGCTAGTGGATCGCACGACGCATAGTCGTTATCGATGGCCAACCGCTCTTCGTCAATGCCTTCCAGCGCCGGATGATCTTCCCGCAGAATGCGCACCATCCGAGACCGGAAGATAACCTCCCAGTCGGCCAGGTGAGCCACCATTTCGCGGAGCGTGAACCGCTCCGGATCGGGCCGATGGTTCCAGCGCCGATCGGCGACAGCCACCGGCTCGAGCATGGAGGCCAGCACCGCCGGCGTGGCGTCGAGGCCGTGAAGCAGATAGTCCGTTACTATCGGCGGCATACCCAATTCAGCCACTTTAGCGCTCCCTTTCGTAGACGATCTATGGAACGGCGGGATCAGCGACCCCGGCGCCTACCGTGGTAGGCAATTGCGGTGGTTGACTGAGCCACGTGTACTTGAGATAGTTGGCGCGGTAGGCCAGCTTGTGCACGATCTCACGTTCCCACGGGGCCAGTTGCGGGATCGTTGCAAGGTCATGCTCCAGCATCACTTCCTGGCAGACTGCGGCAAAGGGATCTATGGATCCACGGTTCACATTCCGATCGAAGAGGGTGGTCAGGCCGGCCTCCGAATGGATCACGTCGGAAACCTTACCGGTGAGCGTAACTCCGTTCACCACCACGCTGAACGTGAGGTTCGCGGGCCAGTAGAGCTGCTTTGCCATCTCGATCTGCGCTACACGGAACGCTCTGCCAAGCTGGCCGGCGTGCTGAAACACGGCAATCAGGCGCTTGTCGTCGATCAGCTTCTGCACTGCGTCCTGGTTGGTCAGCTCCGCGCCGGTATCCGGATCGATGACGTCCAGGTCGCCGCGTGCGTTGACATCTATCCCATATTGGCGGAAGTCGCTCTGAAAAGCCGTCGGGTCATCGGCCTTCTCCCGGGCAAGTACGTCGGTGAGAGATTGGTGGCCATCGCCCATGGTTATGAACTGCAGAAAGCCGACCGATACGAATCCGGTGTCGTAGGTGTTGATCGAATCGAAGCCACCCTCCTGCATGGAGACGGCCTTCATCACGCGCTGTTCGGAGCGGTTCAAACCGGCGACTGCGAAGAGCGGATCGAGTTCCGACGCCCCCAGGCTGCGCACCGGAACGCCACCGGTATCGACGCCCTCCGCGAACCGGTAGTAAGCAAACCTCGGACGTACCGGAACATGATCCTGATAGCGGTACGTGGAGCCGTCCGGAAAGTCAACGGTATAGTCCATGGGGTCCACAGCCTCGGCGAACGGAGGAGGATTGCCGCATGCCGCCACCAGCCCGTCCGGAGCTGGGCCCGGCTGCGGAGGGCTCGTCGCCGGCGCGGTCGATGGTGTGGCGCCGAACCGCGCATTGGCCGCGGCCGCCACTTGCGCTGCCTGGTATCTATCCCACGCGACGCGCGCCTGTACCCACTGCTCCCACGACTGCGTGGTTGCCGTTGTACCGGACGCATCCTGCGTTGGCGGCATGCGGGCTTGCCCAACTGCGATCTGGTATTTAAGGAACCATCGGGATGCATCGGCCGTGAGCCGAACGCAAAATGGGCCGTGCGCGCCAAGGTCAATGGAGGTTTGGTAGCGGTTCGGCTGCGCCCACCATGCCACGATGGCAGCACGCTCTGCCGGTGTAAACGCCGGTTGAACCACCGGTTTGGCCGTTGGTCCCGCAATCCCGGTCTGAGTTAGAATGAGGGTAGCGCCAAGCAGCGTGTGCTGGAGGCTGTGACGCAAAACGGTGAGGGATGCTGGCATCATGTTGGAACCCCGTTAGCGATCCGCCGTCAGAATACCTGAAGCCAAACAGCGGCGGAGAGGAGTGCTGGACGCCGCCGGCTGGCCGCGCTCTCTGATCAAATCGGTTCGCGGCGCCGTTGGCAATGCCTGAATGTCACCATCGCGTGTCTCAGCAACTCGCGGCGCTGCAGCCGGGCAACCTCTTTACGGCCCGAGCGCGCGGATGCACGCGCAATTGTGGTATGGTTGGCTGACCAGGCGTTGACCTGCGCCTCGCTCTCCAGTATAATTGCAAAGTTGGCTCCGCAGGGCGTCGTGGCTTCCTTGCATATTGGCGGCAGCGCGTGTTCCCGGCGTCTGGTGCAACAGTTCGACGGAGAGGCTCTAACAACCCATTGGACAAGATCATCATACGCGGGGGACGGCCGCTGACGGGCACGATTGATGTTGGCGGCAGCAAGAACGATTCCGTACCGATCATGGCCGCGGCACTCCTGGTGCCCGGCGTCACAGTGCTTCAGAACGTACCGCGCATCACCGACGTCTACACCTTCCTTGAGATTCTTGGCAAGCTGGGGGCAATGTGGAGATTTCGCGACGATGGCGCTCTGGAGATCGACGCCACCAACCTGAACACCTACGTGGCGCCGCACGAGCTGGTTCGCCGGATGCGCGCATCGTTCTGCCTGCTTGGTGTGTTACTCGCACGGTTCCGGCAGGCCAATGTGGCGATGCCCGGTGGCTGTGATATCGGAGCGCGGCCCGTTAACTACCACGTCAAGGGCCTGGAACAGTTGGGCTGCAATCTGCAGCTGGAGCATGGCATCTACGTTGGCGAGGTAGAGCGGTTCGTTGGCGCTACCATCCATCTGGATGGTCCCAGCGCGGGAGCAACCCAGCACCTGATGATCGCGGCCGCCACGGCTCTCGGTGTAACGGTGCTTGAGAACTGCGCCGCCGAGCCTGAAATCGTAAATCTGGCCGCGTTCCTTAACGCGTGCGGCGCCCAAATTGAGGGTGCAGGCACGCCCGTGATCCGAATTCACGGAGTTGATGAACTCAAGCCTTGTACTTTTGCCATTCTACCGGACCGACTTCAGGCGTGCACGTACATGCTGGCTGCCGCCATCACCGATGGCGACGTGACCATTCGCAATGCCAATCTGGATCACTGCCGACCCGTGATCGCCAAGCTGAAAGAGTGCGGTATCGAAGTGCGGCCGTCCCCGCACGGTATACGGGTCCGGCGCAGTGGCGTGCGGATTCTGCCCACCGACATCACCACGATGCCGCACCCCGGCTTTCCAACCGATATGCAGCAGCCGTTCTGTGCCATGCTGGCGATGGCGGATGGCGTATCGCTGATCACCGAAACCGTCTACGACGGCCGTTTCCGGTACACCACCGAGCTGGAGCGCATGGGCGCCGACATTCGCGTACAGGGCCGAACGGCCAAGATAACCGGCGTTCCGAGGCTTACCGGCGCGCCTGTAACCTGCACCGACCTGCGAGCGGGCGCCGCGCTTGTGGTAGCCGCGCTGGCCGCAGAAGGTGAAACGGAGGTTTCGGGCCTGGAACACCTGGACCGTGGGTACGAGGACTTTTCTCTGAAGCTGATGGGGTTGGGAGCGGAGATTCACCGCGCCACCGGCACATCGGATCCCGGCGATCTACGGCTTTGTTCGGCCTGACCCCGGACCTTGGCGTTGACCTCGGCACTGCCAACATTCTGGTCTATTTGCGCGGCAAGGGCATTGTGCTGCGGGAGCCTTCGGTTGTAGCGATTGCGGCGCACAGCCGGCGCGTACTTGCGGTAGGCGAAGAAGCGCGCCTGATGCTTGGCCGAACTCCGGGCGATATTGTAGCGATACGGCCGATGAGCGATGGGGTCATCGCCGACTACACCACGACGCAGAAGATGCTGGAGTATCTCTTTCGCAAAGTGGTTGGCCATAAGCGCATCTTCAAGCCACGCGTATTGATTTGCGTGCCCTCGCAGGTTACCAGCGTTGAGAAGCGTGCCGTTATTCAGGCGGCGCGTGAAGCCGGCGCCAGCGAGGCCTTTACCATTGAAGAGCCGATGGCCGCCGCGATTGGGGCGGGTCTGCCGATCTCCTCACCGGGCGGCAACATGGTGGTTGACATCGGCGGCGGCACGACCGATATTGCAGTCATTTCGTTAGATGGTATTGTAACCAGTGAAAGTCTGCGCGTAGCCGGCAACCGAATGGATGAGGTTATCATCCGTCACGTCAAAGCGGCCTACAGCCTTATGATCGGCGAGCGGACCGCCGAAGAGATCAAGACGCGCATCGGTTCGGCTTATCCATTGGAGGATGAGTTGACGATGCAGGTGCGTGGTCGCGACATGGTAGCCGGCCTACCGAAGACGGTGGAAGTAACTTCCTTAGAGGTACGGACTGCCTTGTCGGAGCCGGTAATGGCCATTGTGGAGAAGGTGAAGCGCGTGCTGGAGAAGACGCCTCCGGAACTTGCCGCCGACATCATTGAGCGCGGAGTCGTATTGACCGGTGGTGGCGCTCTGCTGAGAGGTCTCGACAATCTGCTTTCGGCCGCCACCGGTATTCCGGTTGTGGTGGCGGAGGATCCGCTATCGTGCGTTGCCATCGGCACCGGCCGCGCGCTGGACGAAATGCCCGCCATCCGCGAGAGCGCCTACATGGCAGGCGCATACCGGTAGCGGTTCTGCGGTTGGGAGGCGAGAGATGATGCTGCGAATGAAAGTGAACAGGCTTCTCGGCTCGGCGTGGTTGCTGTGCCTGACTGCGTCCGCCATTCCATGCGCGGCTCAGGGTGCGTTGCCGCGCGACGTGCCGCGGAGCAACTGGGCGGCTAAAAGCGTGCATGCCTGCCTGGCCAACGGCGTGATGCGCACCGCGGGCGGTCTGTTCCGTGGTTCGGCCGAGGCTACCCAGCAAGATGTGGTAATCGCGCTGGCGCAGCTTGGGCGCCTGCTGTACGCGGGCAGGTGGCAGGGCGGCCCGTCGCGGCCCGTAAACACCGAATCATCACGGGCCTCCATCAACAACACCCACTTCTTTCATGGAACTGTTACGCGCTATGTACTGGCCGATTCGCTGTGCCGCATGGCCGATTACTTCCAGAACGCTGTGCACCTCCCGTGGAAGGGCGGCAAGCAGCTTGGCCACTCCGCGGCGCTGCCGGCCATCGTCAAGTCGCGGCTGCCGGCTGGCAATCCGGCAAGGGTGGCGTTTGCGTATCTGGCCACTCATCGCGAATTATGGCCGGATAGCCCTCTTCTGCACGCCACACACGCCGGTATAACGGGTGATGAACTCAGCTCGGCGCTCGCTGAGCTTGTGGTGGGGCTGAACAATCTCAGGACGCCTTTGGGTCTGGACGCCAATGGCAACACGCCCGATTTCACCTTCCACAAGCGGACGCCTAAATCGGTGCGACCCGGCGCCCCCGCTCACAAGGTACCGGGCGTCTGAACGCGGTTGTGAGTCCCTCGACGGATGGCTCTGAGGCGCCACGCTGCCACTGTCGCCGGCACGAACCGACGATGCTGCGCTGCGCGCGGTGCACCGTGCCAATCTGCCCCGCCTGCACCGTGTCGGCGCCGGGCGGAATGATCTGCAAGAATTGCGCTACCACGCATGTGCGCTCCATTGTGGAGATCGAGCCGGGACCGGCCGTGCTCTCAGCTGCTGCCGGCTTTGCCGTATCTGCCGCGGGTACGTGGTTGATGCTCCACATCCCGTTCGGCGGCTACTTTGTTCTGATTTTGAGCTGGGTACTTGGACGCGCGGTGGGAGAGGTTGTTCTCCGTGTGTCCGGACGAAAGCGTGGGCAGACGCTTGAGCTGCTCACGGGCGTCGCGGCTGGTGTGGGGTATCTTGTTGGGTCCATCGGTCCCTCGCTGCTTTCAGGCGTGCCGATAGCCTGGGTCGGGCGGGAACTCATCGATCCCTGGCTGCTGATCGGCCTCGGAATCACCATCTGGGCGGCCGTATCGCGAATCCGCTACCTGTGAGCTTGCACCAACCCCATGGCAAAACCGGATCGGATCCGCCTCCTGACGGCGCCGCACACCGATACGACGCAGGCACTGCTGGGCGTGGTGATGGCTGGTCTCCAGGCGCCGCAGAAGCACCTGCCATGCCGGCTGCTCTACGATCGGCGCGGTTCGGAGCTGTTCGAGCAAATCTGCCGCCTGGACTCCTACTACCTGACGCGCTGCGAACAGGCAATCTTTGACGCTTCTGCGGCACAGATTGTACAGGTGGCCGACATGCCGCGCGATGTCGTGGAGTTCGGCTGCGGCTCCGCCCGCAAAACGCGTGCTCTGCTGGAGGCGGCCGGCGGCCGGCGCAGACCCATGCGGTTCACGGCGATCGACATCTCTCGCGACTTCCTGATCGGCAGCGCTCAGGCTCTGCTGGATGAGTTTCCGCTGATGCAAATCACATGCATCGCTGCGGAATACAACGCTGCGCTCACCATGCTGCCCGCTGCAAGTGGGCCAAGGCTGTTTCTCTTCCTCGGCAGCAATATCGGTAACTTTGATGACCCGGATGCCGTAGCGTTTCTCACGAGTGTACGCGCCGTGATGGCTCCCACCGATCACTTGCTTACTGGTGTCGACCTGGTAAAGGATCCGGCCCTGCTTCACGCCGCTTACAACGACCCGGAAGGCGTTACCGCCGCGTTCAATCTCAACATCCTCTCGCACCTGAACCAGGCGTTCAACGCCAACTTCGCACCGGAACAGTTTCTTCACGAGGCTGTATGGGCTGCCGAGCCGGGCCGGATCGAAATCTCGCTTCGGAGCCGGTGCGACCAGGAGGTCTGGATCGGCGCTGCGGGAGCACACGTTCGGTTTGCCTCGGGTGAGCGGCTGTATACCGAAAGCAGCAACAAATACGATGGAGCCCGATTCGCCGCTATCAGCCGGTCAGCCGGGCTGAAGCCGGTGAACCAGTGGCTTGATGATCGTGGTTGGTTCGCTGAGTTTCTATCCAGGCCCGCATGATGACCACCACGGCCCGCAAAGCAGCGCTCGCTGCCGAAATGGCTGCCACGCGCTTGCGGACCATACAGTTGATGAGCTTCGCACCGACCGCCTGGTGGAACCTCAGGGTGCATGATTTCTACAGTCCGATAGGCTGGCACTTCGGCCACATCGGCATGACCGAGGAGCTTTGGACGGTTTGCCGTACCGGCGCGCAAAGCCCGCTGGACGACGGCCTCGCCTTCCTGTTTGCCAACGTCCCGGAGAACCCGAAGGAAGACCGCGTCCGGGTGCCGGATCCTGAAACAACATCACGCTACCTCAGCGCCACGCGGGATCGGTCGCTGGAGGCGATGGCGAGCGCCGGGTTCGAGAACAACGACCGGCTGCTTCAAAACGGTTATGCGTGGGAGTTTGCGCTGAGGCATGAGCAGCAGCACCAGGAAACGATCGCCGAACTGCTGCACATTCTGACCCTGCACGCCGGATCGCCATCAGAGAGTTTGCGGAGCCTTGCAGACCCGGTGTCGTCACGGACCGGTTATGTACAGCATCCCGCCATCACGTTCGAAATGGGTTCTTGCAACCCGTTGCACTACGACAACGAGGGCCGAAGGCACGCCGTACGGACCGATGGATTCGAACTTGCCGCACTTGCCGTTACATGCGGAGAGTGGCTGGCGTTTATGGCCGATGGCGGGTATCGACGGCGCGAATTGTGGGGTGAGGCCGGCCGCGCGTGGTTGGAGTCCTTTGGGCTTGCGCACCCGGCGTACTGGCGGGAAGCGCCAGATGGCGGATGGGTGTCGGCCGGTCTGCAAGGTTACCGCGAACTTGCGGCGGACGAGCCGGTTTTTGGCATCTGCGCCCTGGAGGCCGAGGCATACGTCCGATGGGCCGGAGCGCGCCTTCCTACCGAGGTGGAGTGGGAGGCCGCTGCCTCTGGCGGCTGTAAAACCTATCCATGGGGCGATGAGGAGCCGGATGGTGAGCGCGCAGACTTTGCTCTGAACGGTCACTCGCCGAGTGCCGTTGGCGCGCACCCGGCAGGCGCGACCGCAGCCGGGATTCAGGATCTGGCCGGCGGGGTGTGGGAGCACACGGCCACCATCTTTGCCCCATATCCCGGGTTTGAGCCATATCCGTACGACGGCTATTCGCTGGAGCATTTCAACGGCGAACACCGGGTATGCCGCGGCGGATCGTTCGCGACGGCCGGCCCGCTGCTGCGCTGCACGTTCCGCAATTGGTACATACCCACATATCGCCAGGGGTTCTTGGGCGTGAGGCTGGCAAGATGATTCGATTTGAGGGTGTAAGCCGGAAGTTTGGTGCAGTACGCGCGCTGGACCAGGTAAGCCTGGAGGTACAGACGGGCCGTACCACGGCGCTCATCGGGCCGAGCGGATGCGGAAAATCAACACTGCTCAAGCTGGTGCTGCGGCTCCTGGCGCCAACGGAGGGTCGCATTCTGCTGGACGGAAAGCCGATTGAAGCGACGCCGGCGGCGGACCTGCGCCGCCGCATTGGGTATGTGACGCAGGATGGTGGCCTGTTTCCACATCTTACCGCGCGGCGAAATGTGACGTTGATGGCCCACCATCTGCAAATGGACGCCGAGAGCGCTGCTCTGCGTGTATCCGAGTTGTGCCGGCTGACGCGCTTTCCCGAAAGTGCGCTCGACCGATATCCCCTTGAGATATCGGGCGGGCAGCGTCAGCGCGTCGCGCTCATGCGCGCTCTGATGCTCAAGCCCGAGCTGCTTCTGTTGGACGAGCCGCTGGCTGCGCTTGACCCAATGGTACGTGCCGGGCTCCAGACCGATCTCAAGGCGATCTTCGGCGAATTGGCGACCGTGGTGTTCGTAACGCATGATATGGCCGAGGCGGCGTACCTTGGCGACGAGATTGTGCTGCTTCGAGATGGCCGCCTGGTGATGAACGGCTCGCTGGAAGACCTGTGTCTTCGGCCCGCCGACGGCTTCGTCACTGAGTTTCTTGCGGCCCAACGCGGATTCCAGATGCCGATGGAGGCGTCCCGATGATGCGACTTGCCTTACGGGTCGGCGTCGTATTCGCACTTGCCACCCTTACCGTCGTTGGCAACGCGCAGAGCGTCATCGTCGGCTCGAAGCGGTTTACCGAAAGTTACGTTCTGGGCGATATCGCGCAGATGCAGCTGCGGCGCGCTGGGATAGCCGCCCAACACAAGCAGGGCATGGGCGGGACCATCATACTCTGGCGCGCCCTTACCAGCAACGCCATTTCGCTCTACCCGGAGTACACGGGCACCATCAGCGAAGAGATTCTGAAGCACCCGTCGGCAATGACCGACGATGCGCTTCGAGCCGCGCTGAAGCCGATGGGAATCGGCATGACGCCGGGATTGGGCTTCAACGACACGTACGCCCTGGTTATGCTGGCCAGCCGTGCGCGCGCGCTGGGCATCAGCCGCATCAGCGACCTCCGGAACCATCCGAACCTCGTTTGTGCACCAACTCCGGAGTTCCTGGGCCGCAAGGATGGATGGAAGCCGATGTGTGCGCGATACGGTCTGCACATGACCAATGTGCGCGGCGTTGACCACGCCCTTGGCTACGAAGCGCTCAAGAAGGGCGAAATCGACCTCAAGGATGCCTACTCCACCGACGCCCAGATTGCAGACGATCACCTGACGGTACTCACCGACGATCTCAACTTCTTCCCGGGATACCGCGCCGTATACCTCTACCGCCTGTCGCTTCCCCAGACTGCGGTGTCGGCGCTGGATCGCCTCTCCGGTACGATTGACGACGCCAAAATGCAGCAGCTGAATGCGCTGGCGGAGCACCAGAAAGACTATCGGGCTGCCGCCCGAGCGTACTTTGGTGAAAGCCCTCACGCCGGCGGCGGCCGACTGCGCCTTGCTCGTGACATTGTCGGCTACACACTGGTGCACCTCAAGCTTACGGGCCTCTCGCTGCTGCTGGCCGTGGTGGTCGGCATTCCGCTCGGCATCGTCGCCGCGACTCCCGGCGCGCGGGCTTCGGTGATCCTCGGCGCCGTCGGCACCATTCAGACGATCCCGTCGCTGGCGCTGCTTGCACTGCTGGTTGCCGTGCCGATGCTTGGCATCAGCGCCCGGACAGCCATCGTGGCGCTTTTTCTCTACAGCCTGCTGCCAATTGTGCAGAACACGGCGACCGGCCTGCGCGATATACCCGCGCCGACTCGCGAGTCGGCGGAAGCGCTTGGCCTTCCATCCACAGCGCGCCTGCGAAGCATCTATCTGCCGATGGCGTCGAGATCGATTCTGGCGGGCATCCGCACCAGCGCGGTCATCAATGTTGGCACGGCAACGTTGGCGGCCCTCATCGGCGCCGGTGGACTGGGTGAGCCCATTATCAGCGGACTGAACCTGAACGACACCGGCCTGATTCTGGAGGGAGCGATCCCGGCAGCAGTACTGGCGCTGCTGCTCCAGTGGGGCTTCGAACTGCTGGATCGCGTGGTGATCCCGCGTGGACTGCGGCTACAGAACGTAAAGGATTGAACGGAGAGCATATGTGGGACTATTCGCCGACTGAGCCGGTGAGCCGGGTTCGCAGCGTGCCGATTGTGGAGTGTGGCGAGCCACTGACCGATTACATCACCGGCTGTCCGCGCCTGCTGGTCCGGGTGGGCCGGTACCGCTATCGGCGCGAGACGCTCTTGCGTACTACACCGGCGCAGATGCTGTGTGAGGCAAGCCGCCTGCTGCCGCCGGGTTACCGCCTGGCAGTGGTTGAGGGATGGAGGCCGCCGCACATTCAGCGCCGGATGTATCTCGCGGCCTGGCGGATGTTTCGAGATCGGCATCCCGACTGGAGCGAAGTGACGCTCAAGCGCGTGGTAAACCGCTTTACAGCTCCCGTGAATTCGCGGGTGCCACCACCCCACTCGACCGGCGGCGCGGTTGACCTGATGCTGACGGATGAGTCAGGGACGGTGCTGGACCATCGCACGCCTTACAAGATGGATGACCCGCGGGCGTTCTCGATGGATGCGCCCGGACTCTCCGGCACGGCGATGGAGGTTCGGGCGATACTGACGGCGGCGATGCTCTCTGCCGGCTTTACCAACTATCCCAGCGAGTTCTGGCACTGGAGTTACGGGGATCAGGGCTGGGCCTACCGCGGCGGCCACCCGAACGCCATCTACGGGCCAATCACTCCGGAAGGCTACCTGCCGGCGCCGGAAGATGACGTTGAGGCGCCGCTCGAGCTTCTGGAGCAGCCAATATGAGTTACGAGCGCGTGCGCAGTCGCGACACGATGTACCGCGGCATTATCCTGTCGCTGGATCGTGTCACCGTGCAGCTGGAGGACGGGCGCGAGGCGATCCGCGAAATCGTACGGCATGACGGCGCCGTTTGCATTGTCCCGGTTCTGGATGACGCCAGCATCGTCTTCGTGCGGCAGTTCCGCCTGGCCGCGGCGGGCGAACTGCTGGAGATTCCCGCCGGCAAGCTTGAGGCGGGTGAAGATCCGGCCGAGGCAGCTGCTCGCGAGCTATCTGAGGAGACCGGATATCGGGCGGGAAAGATTCGCAAACTTGGCAGCTACTTCCTGGCGCCGGGATACTCCACCGAGCTGATGCACACCTACCTCGCCACCAGTCTAACTCCGGGCGAAACGCAGCCCGATGAAGACGAACACGTCTCCGTAGAGATCGTGCCGGCTGAGCGCATTACCGAGATGATCGCTGAAGGCGCTATCCGCGACGCGAAGACCCTTGCGGCGCTGATGCTGGCGCGCATTGCCGGAGTGCAGCAGGCTGCGCCTAAAGACGGCGGCAGCTGATGCAGGGAGTCATCCGAGCATGGCCGGCGCGATGCGGAGCAGAATGTGAAGCCCGTATGCCGTGCAGAAGCCGCCCGCGCGTACAGCACTATCGCCGTGGCGTATGCGATTGAGAGGTCCACGGAGGCGCGGATCCGACAGGTCGATGAGATCCATTCGGTGCCGGCTGTTATTGAGGGCGATTTACGGCATCACACGCTGCGCTTCGCTAATGGGTGGAATGACTCTGCTGCGATGCGTGATAATGGTCTTCTAGCGCCACGAACGTTTTTGACTCCGTCTTCGCCGTGTGTTCAGGTGACGCCCCGCCCATGGCAGTACGCGTTGGTGAGCCTCACGTTAAACTGCTCGCAGCGCCGCAATTCAGCCAGTGACGCGCGCGAAAGGGTGATTAGTTTGCACTCATGTGGTCAATTGGCGACATGGCAAGCAGGATTCTAAACTGTGCGCCTGTAACCTTCTGTCGTGTTGTCAACTGCGTCGACTCGTGACGGCGCCGGTAACCGGCGCATGCAGAACTCTACAGAATCAGGAGGCTGTTGGAAATGAAGGTACCGGCACGTAACGCGATCGGTGTGTTGCTGCTAATGATTTCCTGCAGCACGTCCCAGGCTCAATGGCGCCATACTTTCGCCGATCCGCTGAAGGCGGGTGGGACTACCGGTTGCATTGGGATGGGCGTGGATGCCAACGGAAACGTGGATGCGCTGTTTACTGTAGCCACGACCTCGGCAACCAATCCATTTACATTTGTAATAGCCCAATACAGCCAGTCCGGCGCCAGGATATGGGAACGCACCGGACCGGCAGGCTGCCTGGCAGGATCCCTACTAGTTCGACCTGCCGGCGACATTTACATCAGCGCACAACTGGAATCACCCTTCAGCGCCATGCTGTTTCACCTTGCATCCAACGGTGCATATCTGTTCGCTCGCACATACAGCGGTGTACCGTTCAACGCGTTTCCGGTGACCTCTTCGCGGGGATTGGCTTCGGACAGCAGCGGTAATGTGTCTATCGCTATGGCAGGCCTGCGTATCGTGTTTTTGCCGTCAGCTACCGACCAGCCTATTGCGGTTGTGTTGAAAGTGAATCAGAACGGATTCCCTCTGTGGGCCAACTCTTACGTCGGCACAGCAGGCGCGGCTTTGACCGGCATTGCCACCGACGCCGTCGGGGACGTGATATTCGAAGGGACCCGGCTTTCTTCGAATCCAACCGAACTCACCGGAATGTTCGCGACCGGTAACGGACAACTCCTTTGGGCGCGGCAGTTCCAGGATCCAGGGAATCTCGGCGCGGCGGGGCTCGGCATCGCCTCCGACCCGCTGAGTGGGGCGATATTCACGGCAGGATCGGCCCAGATTAGTTCGTCCAACGCTGGAGTGGTGCTGCAGAAGCTGGACGTTGCGGGCCAGGTGCTGTGGCGCCGTGTGTTGTCGAATGGCGACTTTGCCAACGCCGTCTATCCACATATCGCCATTGACGCCAATGACAACGTATTCATCGGAGGCTCGCAAAACGGCGAGCCAGGCGTGGCGCAGTTCGACGCGAACGGCGACTTCCGCTGGCTGCGCAAATATGCGATGCCGGCCGGGTTTGGCCCGCCCTCCGTCTTTGGATCCGCGGTCTCAAACCTCGCCGTAACCAAAAGCGGAAACTCGATAATCGACGGAGCCATGTTCTCAACAGCGAACGGCGGCACCGGCTACTACTTTGTGCTGAAGTACTCGCCAACCGGAGCGAGGCTGAACGCAGACTTCGTCAAAGCGCCAGTCGGCTTCACATTCGATCAATCCAGCGCCGGCCTGGCTTCGGACCTGTCGGGACATATCGACTGGATAACCGACCAACTGAAGGAACAAGACAGCTCCGGCGAGGTAGGGGTGTTGGGCCAATTCCCCTAGACGCCGCGCAGTGCGATTGCAGGCGCCTGGACAGCACTTCCTGACGCCGGTGCTGACGTCAGAGCGCGGACCGGTTTGCGCATCTGACTGGCCGGTGGAGCGGTAATCCGGAAGGCTCGCAACTGCGGGATTACCGCTCATTTACCTCACCAGTGCCCTATGTTCAGGCATCCGTGACGACCGCCGAAGTTGGCCTAACACCACCGTGACGCTTCGGAGGGACACGCGCGGGGCGGTACTCTTCCGCACGGCGGTCGCACCTGCGATGCCTGAAGTCCCAGGAGTCTCTTGATATCGGACGGCAAATTCACATTGTGGAAAAGAAGGATGATTAATGGTGCGCATGCAATCTTCTGCACTGTTGTCAACTGCGTCGACTCGTGACGGCGCCGGTAACCGGCGCATGCAGAACTCTACAGAATCAGGAGGCTGTTGGACATGAAGACCCGGGTACATGACCTGATTTGCGCGCTGGTGCTAACGCTCTGTTGCGGAGCGGCACACGCGCAATGGCGCCATACCGTGCAAGATCCGCTGTTCGTCGGTGGTTCAACGCACTGCATCGCCATGGGTGTAGACGCCAATGGCAATGTCGACGCGCTGTTTCAGGACGCGACAACTGCCAATGCCAGTCCGGTCACGTTTGTGATAGCGCAGTACAGCCAAGCGGGCGCCAAAATCTGGGAACGGACGGGTCCTTCGAATTGTACGCCATTGTCGCTTCTAGTTCAGAAGACTGGAGATATCTACATCACTGCAGAGCAGACATCTTCCACACCTGCGCCAATGCTGTTTCACCTGGCATCCGACGGCACGTATCTGTTCGCGCGCACCTACATTGGCGTACCGTTCGGCGCTACTCCGATTGAGGCTCCGGGCGGCGTGGTAGCCGATAGCAATGGTAATATTTCGATTGCGTTGGGCGGTCAACGCCTCGTCTCAACCAACACGGAGTATATTGCGGTTGTGATGAAAGTGAATTCGAACGGCTTCCCGATGTGGACCAGCTCTTACACGGGCACTGGAGGCACGGCGCTGGCCGGCATCGCGACCGACAGTGCGGGGAATGTGATTTTCGAGGGTACCAGATTCGCTTCGGCGAGCAGCCTCGCAACATCGAGTCAGCTCACCGGAATGTTTGCATCCGGTACCGGGCAACTGGTCTGGACGCGGCAGTACCACGACTCCGTCGGCGGCGCCGACCTTGGTCAGAACCTCGTTGTAGACACGCTTAGCGGCGCAATATTCACGGTGGGGTCGGCTCGCGTCTCCGCCACCGTCGAAGGCGTCGTACTGCAGAAGCTGGACGATTCCGGCCAGGTCTTCTGGCGCCACGTCTTATCAGACGGCCCCTTCGATTTGGCTGTCTACCCAAATATCGCCATCGATGCTAATGATGACGTATTCATCGCCGGCTCGCAAAACGGCCAACCGGGAATAGCACAGTTTGATGCGAATGGCGACTTTCGATGGCTGCGCCGGTACGCGTTACCCGCCGGGTTCATCAGCATATTCAACAACAACAGTACGAGTAACCTCGTGGTTACCAAGAGCGGTAACGCGATATTGGATGCCTCCATGGTTTCGACCGCCAACGGGGGAACCAGCTATCTCATCGTCCTGAAGTACTCTCCAACCGGCGACAGGCTGAGTGCCGACTTCGCTAAGGCGCCGACCGGCTTCGACATCTTGACCGACCCGGCCGGCCTGGCATCGGACCTTTCGGGCCACATTGACTGGATAGCCGATCAGTTCCCGGCCACCGGCACCGGGTTTGCCGGCGTTATCGGTCAGTTTCCGTAGCGCCGATAGGCCGTTGAGGCTGTAACGGCCCAGGCAAAGTGCAGCCCCGGATTGCCCGTGGGCGGCATCCGCAGGCGGGCATGTCCGCCTTGCCATTGGGTGGGCAATCCGGCAGGCTGCAGCTGCCGGACTGCCGACCCAATGGCTATACGACTGCATGGTTTGTCCTCTGTGCGGCAACCGCCAAACGTGGGATCGCCCGGTCGTGGCTCAGCGCTTCAACGCACAAGAGATGCGATTCCTACGTGCACAGCCAGGGAACGCATGCACCGGCAGCGCTGAACCTTAGCGACTTGCGCGCGTCTCTCTCTGTAACCGTACCCGGCACAGCGTGTCGGCATAGTTTGCCCTGTGAGGAAGATGCCCATGTATTTGCGCAGATTATTGGTTCAGCGGGCCCTTGCGGCGGGCTTCGGAACGATCCTTCTTGCCGCTGACATCGGCCTGGCAGCGGCACAAAACAGCCTCAGCGGCGCCAATGGTTCGTCGTTTAGCACACTCCTCTCCGGAACGCCGCAACACACTCTGCTGCGGCCCGCCACAACCGGCGACGTTACCGGCGTAGCCATGCCGTGGCTGGCACTACCGGCGAATCGGCACACCTATCCGCATCCCCGGCTGACGCAGCTGGCGCTGTTTCGCGATCCCGCCGTGGAAGCCGCATTTGCCTCGCCGGATTTCGGAGCGCAGTTGGCCGCCTCTGCGCAACGCACCATCGCGGTGATCGGGCTGCCGGTGGCGCCCGGAGAGTTTGGCAGTTTCAGCATGTTCAGCGGTCCGTTTGCGCTCCGGAAGGCGGCTGCCGCCAGGACCGCGCCGGCGGCAAACGCTGCGGCTCCTGCCGGCGCAGCCCTGCCGGCTCCAGCGCCCACATCCGCCGCCGGCTTGATACGGCAAATCCGCGTGACACCGGCCCAGCGTTTGGCGAACGCCCGCCGCGTGATGATCGACCGTTTTGACGCGTGGGTAACGCTGGATCGTGACAACAAGGGAGTCACGCTGCATGTGGTCGGCAGCCTGCCGCCGGCGCTCAACAGCAACACGCCCGTAAACCTCACCGTGGAAGCGACGCAGTACGACTCATCGAGCAACCAGGGAACCGGCCTCCAAACGCCATCCGCCTCCGTGCTGCTGGACAAGGAGCTTTTACCGGCGGCCGTCGACGGCGGCGCGCAGTACTTTTACGCCTCGTATCCGCTCACCGCTCCGGCGCCGGGCACGCAGACCAACCTCCTGATCCGCTACTGGGGGGATCCTGGTGTAGCGCTGACGCAGGCGATTGCGATAGCGCGATCGTCCAGTCGCTCCCCCAGTTCGCCACGATCGTGGGTGGCCGTACCGGCATCGCGGCTGCAGTTGTACCGCTTGCCGATCGAATACCTGGTGATCAACCGCGCGCAACCCGGCGACGCGCTCAACTACAATCAAACGCTGCGCCAGTTGGGCGTGGCGTACGTACGGCTAAAAGCAGCACAGAAGAAGAAGCCGGGGACCTGATATCGGCTCGACGCCGGCCGACCCGGCCGCCGCGGAGCGCGGCGACCGGATCCCAGGGCCAGGCGGCGGTACGCTCACTCCGGTACCACAAAATCGCTTAACCGGTACCGCGTCGCCATCGCCTTTATGCTTTTGGCGGTCACCGGAAAGCGCCATTGGCGGAACACAGGAACCAGGTCGACGCGCGCCTCGCGCGCAAGAATCGCGGCAATCAGATTGATCTTTCCCTCGGGCGTTTGCGGTGGCTTCAGACCGGCGTCCTGAAGCTTGCCGTATGTGCGGTACCAGCCTCGGAAAATGCGCCAGCCATATGCCACCTGCAGCCGTTGGAAAAAGGTGTGCATTTCGTCCGAGGAGAGCGTGTCCCACGTCCGGTGCGGATCGGCCAGGTAGCGGTCGCCTACCAGCAGGAAGAACCGCTCTACCAGCTGAGGGCCGGTAAGGCGCATGTTTTGATCAGGCGATGGGTAGCCGGGCGCCTGGAACGTCCACTTGATGCGAAACGACTGGTCTTTGATGTGCTCAAATGCGTAGCAGAGTTTGAAGTTTGCCTGGAACTCTGCAGCCGCTCCGCTCCAGATGTACCAATCGCCCAGCGTATCAAAGTTGTGGCCCATTTCGTGCACCCAGCCAAACGAAATAAGGCCGTCGTCGAAGTCCTTCAGGGTGGAGGCAACGTAGTCGGTGTTCAGAATCATGTGCTCGCCGGCATACGCCCACCAGGGATGCGGCGGCGATTCCTGGAACACCATGCGCCGACCCTGAAACGGAACCTGACCGGTGAGCTGAATCATCGCCTGGTACGCCTCGTCCATCCAACGCAGCGTTCGATTCAGCTGGTGAAACTGTAGATAGCGCGACCGCATCAGCGCCAGTTCAACGGTTTTGCCGCGGACCGTCTTTAGCGGCTCCGGCAGCACGGCTGCCGGCACGGTGATGGTATAGGGAATCCGCAGGCGTGAGCCTTCCGCCAGCACGGTGAACGCGCCATGGATTTCGGCGGAGCCCGGCCGGGCGGCGGCTGCGACGGTGGACGGCAGCTCTCCAATTTCACTACGCGTTACCGTTGCACGGGCAGCCAGGCTCTGTCCGATATTCCCGCCCCACGGATCGCCCACTCGCTTACCGCCGGCAACCCAGTGCGCCGACCACTTCACCAACTGCACCGGCGCGGCCGTGCCATTCGTGATAACAAACTGATAACCGCCCCACCCGCCGGCCATCCATCCGGTTGTCTGGGTGTTTGCGGCCTTTATCGTCACAGACGGCGTTTGGATCATCGCCGCAAGCGCAGCGACAAACGGCGCAGGAGCAAGCCTCATCGCGCCGCGGGGCTTATTCGCCCGAGCGGAGCGCTCAGAACGGTAACCGACCAGGCCGGAAATGTATGTGCGAAGGCAGCGCGCAAGCGCACCGGCGCCCGGAGTCTGGGCGCAACGGCGGCCGGATCGGATGCGGTGTTCTCGGCGTCCGGGCTGGCGGCTGTAAGCACCTGCTGTTCGGCGATGAGGCTGCGCCGTCCAAGGGCCGGTATCTGCACATCGGCAACCTCGTTTGCGGAAGCGCTATTCACGACCGTGATAATAAGTCGCCGATGCGTGCTATCGATACCGGCCGACGCGAAGAGCGATGGCGGTGGTGCGTCGGTAACCGACTCCACCAGTCGACCATCCAGCCAGCATCGGATCGTGGCGCCGGCAACCTGAATACGGATCCGGTACCACCGGCCGGTCTCCACATGATCCGGAACGTAGCCGCCTACCAGCGACTTTCCGCCATCTACCGACTTTTCGATTCCATCCTGCGTGTTTGCCCAACCGCCGATGTTCCACCACGTCCAGTTGCGGGCATCCTTCACGTGGAACATCACCAGAAAGCCCTCCGATCCTCCAAGCTTCCGGGCATCCAGCGTCAGCGTGTAGTTTGTCCAGCTCGGATCACCCGCCGTGCCGAAGTGGTTGTCGCCGGGGGCGGTCTGCTCCAGGCCATCGTCACCGTTGCTCCATGCCCCACTTTGCGGCGCGAAACCGCCACCACTGCCGACGGTCAGTGGGCCGTTCAGGAGCCTGGCGCCGTCCGGCGCCGTCACCCTCACGTTCCGGAACACAGCCTGGGTGTTCCAGGTTCCAAGTCCGATGCCTCCGGATGCGGCCGCCGGCGCCGGCGCAGGCTGCCGGAGCTTGAGTGGAAGCATGACTGTTGGTCGGTTCCGGCCAAACATCTGCTGTACATAGTACGAGGGCGTGCCCCATGAGTGCGCGTCGTTGAACTGGATGGCGTCGGGGTTCCAGAACCGGTCGTGCACGTTCACAAAGAGCGGCGCATACGAGGCCATGCGCACGATGTCGGAGTTCCGTTCCAGGCCGGTCATAAAGGCCGCCTCCGCCACCGCGGCACGCAGGTTACCGTGGCCGCAATCCTGCGTTACGGCGTACTCACCCACGAAGATGCGGGGTCCGCTCCGCTTGTAGCTATCGTATCGCGCGGCATTCTGGAAAAACCACTGCGGTGATGCATAGTAGTGCTCGTCCAGATAGTCCATCGGGCGGCTGGTAACGGGCCAGGTGGCAATCAGCCGGAGGTACGGGTAGTGTGCCTTGAGCGCGTCGTAGAACATGGCGTAGCGCGCGTTGTATGCCGGCCCACTCTCTTCGTTGCCCACCTCCACCAGCCTCAGGTTGAACGGTCTCGGGTGCCCGTACCTGGCGCGCAGAGCGCCAAACTTTGTTGTAACCGCGCCGTTGGCAAACTCGATGGCATCGAGGGCGCTCTGTATCCATGGCTGCAGTTGATCCAGGGGCACATTGGCCGTATGCGACATCCCGCAGTTGAAGCCGAACAGCGGCTGTGCGTGCAAATCCTCGCACATCTGCAGGTACTCAAAGAAGCCAAGTCCATCGGTGGAATGGTAACCCCAGAGGTCCCAGTGACCGGGGCGGAGCGCCGGATTGCCCAGGCTCTTCTTCCACTGAAACGCATCCTGCAGCTTGTCGCCCTCCACGTAGCAGCCGCCGGGAAACCGGATGAATGCCGGATGGACGGAGGCGAGTTTCGCCGCCAGGTCGGCGCGCAGGCCGTTCGGCCTGCGGTGGAAGGTATCGGTTGGAAAGAGCGAAGCAAACGCCACTTCGGCCCCGCTTCCGGGCGGCACAGCCAGCAGCAGGCTGGCATGTGCGTCCGAGACTTTCGGGATCATCCGGACGGTGATCCGTCGCCATTCCCGGCCCAGCGCGACGCGATATGGAGGGCTGCCCGGATGCAGGCCCGCGGTGAGAATCTGCGCCTCAATGGCGCCGTTGACCGCAGCGGTCGACCGGGCGTAGAGCGTAAGCGTGCAGCCAGTGCCGGCCTGAACGCTTATGCCCCAATATCCCACGTTGCGCGCGCCGCACCAGGCGGCGGCGCGCGGCGGGGCAGCGAGCTTCAGGTAGTTGGGGTGTGCCGTGGAGAGCGGTCGGGCATGACCAACCTGCAGCGGCGGCTCCGCCGATGGGAACGGCAGCCACGCGGTCAGTGGGTTACGGGCATCAAACTCGCGGTTGCGCAGCATCTCGGCATACAAGCCGCCATCGCCCGCATGGTTTATCTCTTCAAAAAAGATGCCGAATAGGCGCGGACTGACGGCAACCCCGCGGTGGGCGAGATCGATGCGGATAGCTGCCGGCGGCGCCGCGGCAGCGATAAACGGCGCGAGCACGCAGACGGCAGCGAAAAGCGGATTCAGTGTTGGTTTCATGCAGCGGGCCCATACGAAATATCCGGCATATTCGTGGCGCCGGCGGGTTATTCCTCGTGAGGCGCCGGGACCCGGTACACTGGAGGAGATGACCGCGGAACGACGTTCCGCAACGGCAAGGGAGCTCGCAGATTTTGAAAAGCTTCGTTGGGCTCACGGTGACCTGGTTGGCGTTGGCCACTACCCTAGTCGGCCATGCCGGAGGAGGTTCCACGTTGATGAAACGCGACCCGAATGCAATGACCGACCGTATGCGCCCACAGTACCACTTTCTGCCGGCGTCCAATTGGATGAACGACCCCAATGGGCTGATCCAGTTCAACGGTGTGTACCACATCTTCTACCAGCGCAATCCATTTGCCGCCACCTGGGGGCCCATGTACTGGGGCCACGCCGAAAGCCATGACCTGGTCCACTGGCGGTTGATGCCGGATGCACTCAAGCCCGACTCACCGGCCGATAAGGGTGGTGTGTGGACCGGCTGCATGGTGGATGACAAGGGCGCTCCTACGGCGATATACACCGGCGTCGAACCGCAGTGCGTATGCATCGCCACCGGCAATCGCGATCTGTCGCGATTCACCAAGTACGTTGGCAATCCGGTCGTCCCGGCCCAACAGCAAGCCATGGGGCTCACCGGGTTTCGCGACCCCTATGTCTGGAAGCAGGGCAGCTGGTGGATGATGGTGGTCGGCGCCGGCATCCCGGGCAAGGGCGGCGAGCTGCTGCTATACCGCTCACGTGATCTGAGGCAGTGGGAGTCGCGCGGAACGGCATTTGTGGGCGATCGCGATCAGCATCCCGACATGTGGGAGTGTCCAAACCTGTTCCGCCTTGGCACAAAGTGGGTGCTAATCATCTCGAACGGGCAGACCTGGTGGTATACCGGCACGTTCCGCAACGGCCGCTTTTCACCGGAGAAGACCGGCCTTCTCGACGCGGGCAATTCCCTGTATGCACCACAGACTTTCAAGGATGCTCGCGGCCGACGCATCCTGTTCGGATGGCTTCGCGAAAACCGCAGCGACGCGGAAGCACATGGATGGCAGGGCGTGATGTCGCTGCCACGCATCCTGAAGGTGGATGCGAATGGTGATCTTACACAGGCGCCCGCGCCTGAATTGCAGCGCCTCCGTGCCAGGTCTACGCACGCAACCGCGATCAAACTGACGCAGCGCGAAGGCTTTTTGCCACTCAAAGACTTTGAGAAGCTGGGCGATGAGTGCGAACTGCAGGCTGTTCTAAAGCCGGGCCAGGCAGGCCGCGTGGGATTGGTGGTTGCCGCTACGCCGGACGGTGTGGAGCAGACGCGGATTGAGTACAACGTGCGGCGTGGCGGCATCGATGTGGACCGCTCTCGCTCCAGCCTGTCAAAGTCGGCCGATGCCGGTACGGTATTCTTACCGGCGGAGTTGGATTCAGCGGGTGAAATACGGCTCCGCATATTCGTCGACCGATCGGTAATTGAGATATACACTGCCGACGGGCAGTGCATGGCTGTGCGGATCTACCCCACGCGGCCCGACGCAATGGCGATGGGTGTTACAGGGGATCCGGGCGGCGCCATCGAGGCGCTTCGTGTGAACCGTATGCGGTCCGCGATCCCGAGCGTAGGCGCCGCCGAAATCGAACCAACGCAAGAGTAGAGGAGGCAATAATGGAAAAGAGGATTCTGGGCGGTACCGGCATGCCTGTCACGGTTTTGGGATTCGGCGGCGCTGAGATTGGGTATGGAAGCGCAGCGCAGGATGCCGTCGATCGGCTGCTGGGAAGCGCTCTGGATGCCGGATTGAACACCATCGATACGGCCGAATGCTACGCCGCCAGCGAGGAGTTGATCGGCAACGCAGTGGCCCACCGGCGCAACTCGTTCTTCCTTTTCACCAAATGCGGTCACGCATCCGGATTCCCGCAGCCGGACTGGGACCTCGATATGCTTGCGTTCAGCATCGATCGCAGCCTCGAGCGGCTAAAGACCGATTGCGTGGACCTGCTTCAGCTCCATACCTGCTCGGAGGAGATGCTTCGGCAGGGCGACGTGATTGCCGTGGTTCAGAAGGCGCGCGATGCCGGCAAGACGCGGTTTATCGGCTACAGCGGCGACGGAGCCGCGGCGCGGTATGCCATTGAATGTGGGGCATTCGATACCTTGCAGACCTCGATCAGCATCTGCGATCAGGAGTGCCTGGACGTCAACATCCCACTTGCCCTGGAGCGCAATGTGGGGGTAATCGCAAAGCGTCCGATTGCGAATGCGGTATTCAAGTACGCCGACAAGCCCGACAACGGCTACATCGTGGACTACTGGCGACGCCTGCAGTCGCTGGATTATCCATTTGCAAACCGCGCAGACGCCGCTTCCACGGCACTGCGATTCACCCTCTCAACGCCTGGGGTCCACACGGCGATTGTTGGAACCATGAATCCGGACCGTTGGCCGGCTAATGCAGCGATGCTAGAAGCCGGCGCACTTGCGCCCGCCGAGTACCGGGCGATTCGCGACCGCTGGCAAGAGGTACGGGCGGCAGACTGGACGGGGCGCGGCTGACCTGGCGTCCGCGTGTCAGGTTTGGTCCAGCGCCCGAACAGCCGCTGGAATTCGCGCTGCGACGCGCACGACGAGGTCCGACGTTTCCGCTTCGGTGCGCGGATCGTACAGCGAGTAGAGGGTTCCGCGCCGAAACCGGATTGTCTTCATACCCAGCGATTTTGCGGGCTTTACGTCGTTTTCGGGGCGGTCGCCAATCATGATCGCATCTCGCGGAGCACACTGCGCCTGATCGAGCGCCCAGACGAACAGCGCGGGATCGGGCTTGGAGACCCCAACTACCGAGTCGATCGCGGTGACGCGAAAGGCATCGGCGATGCCGTAATCGTGCAGCGCGTCGACGATCGGCGGGTGTTGATTCGCGATGATGCCCAATGAATAGCTTGCCTGCAGCTCCCGTACTACGGCTGTGATGTTGTCGAGCAGCATGCCGTACGGGCGCGGAGCACGCATCTGTTCATACTCCGCGCGGCCTTCGCGATAGATCGCCGCCCACAGTGCGTCGTCCGGCACCCACCGGCGACAGGCCTGTACAATCGCCGTGCCGGGCTCGATGCGAACCAGCGCCTCGAGCTCGGTGTGGTAGGCATCCCAGGTGACAGGAACGCCGTTACGGCGCATCGAAAGCAGCAGCGAGTGCAGCCAGTATTGGTGCTGCGCATCCTCATCAAAGAGCACATCGCCAATATCGAAAAAGACCCATTTTACCGACACGGAAGACTCCCGGCGCGCGCGGCGTTAGAGCTGGCTGGCCACAGTTGGTGGTACAAAGAAGTGGCCGCTGATGCGACTATGGTAGCACGCATCGCTGCCGGCGCGCCGGCAGCAGATTGCCGGGCGCCGTCACAGGAGGTGAGGATGCCCGGCGCACCGGAGCTCAACCTTAGAATAGTACTGGCCGAACCGCCGGAAGGTGTGCGCTACTGCCTGCAGCGCCGGAGTCGCGCCGATTGCGTTGACCATGCCACCTCTTCGGGCGGCGATATGGTGTTCCATGTACCGGTTCGCGTGAAACCGGGAGGCGAGGCGCCCGACTTCCTGGGCCCAATGGTTCGCGGCAGGCCCGGTGACCGTCACATAGCAATTCTCATCGGCACACTGGCGGGAGACGAGGGTTCCTGCTGGACGCGCGGACTGAAGATCCGCTTGCTGCGTATCAGTTGGGCACAGGTTGAGGCAGCTCAAGCGACCCCCGGTGGCGCGTTACAGGGCCGGTTTATTGCCCGGGCTCGCGACGGAAGCCCCGCGTGCGCTACGGCGAAAGTTGCCGAGGATGGAGCGTGGCGAACTGTTCCGTCGCGCTAAGGCAACGGATCGACACATACGCCTTGAATCAACGATGGGGCCATCGTGAGCGAACTCACCCGAATCACGATTTTGCCGGTAAAACGCCAGGTAAGCCACACGCCATCGCCATAATTCGCAACGAGCCGGCTGTCCAGCAGGTCGCCCTGGGTATCGAATACCGAGACGTCGGATTCGTAGCCGGCACGATTGAAATCGAGTAGATAGATCGCGGCCCGGTGCGCTTTACCGTCACTGGTATCCATTCGCACCGCCATCGGAATTGGACCGCCGGAAAACGCCGCCGGCGCTCGCGCGGGCAGCCCCGGGCCGGAGTTTGGCAGCCTCGTATCGGTGCTGTTGCGCTGGTGCAGGAAGGCAAATATGCTGCCCTCCATGATTTCGTTGGAGCCGGTGGTGATCTCCGGCCGGACAGGAAGAATGATGCCCAAACCCCGGTACAGGATCAGCTCGGGCTTCTGCATCTCGGAGAGGCCGTCAAAAAGCGGGATGAGGAATCCTTCGCTTCCGTATACGCCGCTCCATGCACCTTGCGTCTTGCTGTCGAGCGCCATGAACTGAACCGTAGCTCCGGTGCTGCCCGGTGGGACCAGCACAAACTGCTCGCCGGCCCGGTAACGCAATTTACTGCCCTGCTCCAGGCTCATCCACAGGTTGAGCCGCGTATTCTGAGCTACCTGCGGAACCGGCACTGCAACGGGCACGGAAACCTGCGCCCCCGCTGGTACCGACACCGTTTGAACCACCGCGGGCAGCATAATGCCACCGGCTCTGGCACGAGGCTTGCGCGTTACACCGATTTGAGCGCCATTTCCGCCGATCGCCACCTGGCCCGTACCACGCTGCAGCGGCAGAACCGAGGCGAGGCCCGGGGAATGCATCAACTCGGGCCGCAGAACCAGGCGGTAGGTTTGTGGTGCAAATGTATCGTTAAAGACGGTGAGTGTGCGGAGGAGAGGATGTCCGGCCGGTATCTGAAGCGGGCTTGCCGGAAACCGGCCAACTCCGTTCGAGCGCTCGTTGGCTGCGTCATACGCGGAGTCGTACACAGCCGATGGCGCCCACGTTGAGGTTAGAAGAGCCAGCGATGCGAGCATGCCGGAACGCTGCGTATCCAGCTGACCGGGTACGGGCGCCGGCGGCACCTCCAGCGGGTACGCGGCAACAGCGGCGGGCAGCCACACCGTTGGTGATCGGTACCGATCCCTGCGCGCATCCAGCGCCAGGCGTACAGAATTGCCCGAAAGCGTGAAACCGTCAGGAGGTCTCGTATAGCCGTTGCGCGACACTTGACGACCGAGCTCGGCCGATAGCAGTGGCCGTCGCAAATCCATCCCCGGAGGCGCTAGTGCTGCCCGGCCCGGCAAGCGCCACGCGAAGAGTGAAGGGTGCAGGCACGCGTCGGCAGTCAGGGCGCCGGCCGCGGAACCCTCCGGCAGGGTGGCGACAACCATGATGCCCAACGAGTCGCAGATGCGCAGAACATAGTGCGGCAGTGGGCCGGTAACCAACACCGCGTTTCCACAAAGTCCCTGAAGCCAAACGATAGCACGCCTGAATGCAGCCGGTGTCGTCGTCGGACCTGCGCGCAACGAGACGCCGCGGAGACGTACCGGAACACCATTCAGGGATAGCCCTGAGGATGCGGTGCGCGGTGTACAGAAGCCGAACACCAATCCGGCCGAGGCAGATGGACCGGCAGCGGCAGCGCGGACCACCAGCCGGTGCAGCACGGGCGGCGGCATTCCACGCAGTTTGGGCCACCACCAGGAGGCGCGGCCGGGCGTCCAACGGATTGGACCAAATCTGCGCGTCACGCGGGAAGACGCCGGTACGTTGATGGAGGCTGACGGAAGGATCGGATACCGGAAGCGGCTTCCTGCCGCGGCTGCGCTAACGGACGCCGTGACGCGCAATCTCAAGGCTCGAGGCGTGTTGTTGATGAAGGTTGCTTGCCAGCTGAAAAGATTCTGTGGCGCCAACGGCAGCGCCGCCAGGCCGGAAATCGAGATGGGAGCCTGCGCACGCAGCGGCGCCACCGATCCGAACATGAGCAGCGAGAAAGCAAAGACGATGCGGGTATTAATCATAACGCGAAAGCCAAACATCGACCCGTTCGACGCCCGAGAGCAAGTTACCTGCTTGCGGCCGGCGCGAGAGGCGGCACGAGTGCGGAGGGTTTATGGAGCGGGATGATCGGGTGCGAATGAGCTTCTGCGCGGTACGCGCCATGCCGGCGGCGTTTGCCTTACTGGCGCTGGCGGGCTGCACGCGACCCATCAACCGGGCAGCCGAGCGGCGCATCCGGGATCTGCTCCCACAAGCGCTTGGTCCCGCTAACTCGTATCAGGTACACGTCTCCGGCTCTCCATTTCGCACCGCTTCGGGCAGGCTGCACGACGTGACGATTGACGGACAGGACGTGCAGCTTGGCCATGGCATGCTGCTGGATGAGTTGGACCTCCATCTGCAGGGTGTTGATGTGGATACCCTCCACAAGCGCCTTAAAGGCATCCGTTCGGCGTCGTTTGCCGCTACGGTTGGCGCCACTACGCTCGACGAATACTTTGCCGGCGAGAACCCGCAGGGCGCCGACCTGCGGAACGTGGCAGTACACTTTGCGCCGGGCAACCACGTGGTGATATCGGGTGACCGGATGGTGCTGGGCGTGGGCGTGCCGTTTACGGTTAGCGGACCGGTGCGTCCCGAGGGCGGCAGGCGGCTTGAGCTGGATGCGACCGCGCTGCGCGTGGCCGGCATCCCGCTGGGCGGCGTCGTTCTGGGATTTGTAAAGGATCACTTCGACAGCGCCGTGGATCTCTCGCAGCTGCCATTTGGCGTAAGGATCACCGGTGTGGCCACGTCGGCAGGCAAGCTCACGCTCAGCGGCGCAGCCAGTACGGCCGCGATTCTGGCGGCGGCGCACTAGCCGGGTTCGCAGCCGGCTGCCGGTGGCGCCGCGTCAGGCGCAAACCGGATCGAGGCGCCCATCACCGATTCAAATGCCGCCACCACCGGCTGCACCAACTCCGGCACGGTGACCTGCCTCCTCAGTTCATTGGCGACCGATGTTACGCCATAGCCGCTGATACCACACGGCACTATGGCTCCAAACGCCGTCAGACTGGTGTTTACATTGAGTGCGAAGCCATGCGTCGTGACCCAGCGTGATGCCTTGATGCCGATTGCGGCGATCTTTGCGGGCGCCGGCGTGTTGAGACCGACCCATACGCCGGTGAACCCGGGAAACCGGCCGGCGGCAATCCCAACCGAGCCCAGTGCGGCGATCAGAACGGCTTCCAGACCTCGCAGGTACCGGTGCAGATCGCGGCGCCATACGGGCCCACCGAGATGGAACACCGGATAGCCAACCAGCTGGCCCGGACCGTGGTATGTTACGTCGCCACCGCGGTCCGACTCAACCACATCGATACCCTGCATCTCAAGCTGCGCGTCGCTCAGCAGGATATGGCTCCGGTCGGCGCCGCGGCCCAGTGTGATCGTTGGCGGATGCTCCAGCAGGAGCAGCGTATCTCCACAGGCGCCATCGATACGGGCGGCGGCAAGCTGCTGCTGCATCCGCCACGCCAGCCGGTAATCGACGCGGCCAAGCCAGCGAGCCTCAACGATGGCGGCGCTAGCTGTTGGCGTCGAAGGTGAAGTCGCCGTCGTCATTGGCCGTGTTAGCCGCGCGCCACGCCTCGCAGAATGACCCCGCCATCTCCATGACCTGGTCATACAGCTCTTCTTCCGGCTGGTCGCCAAGTACAGCGATAACGCCGGTGCTCCAGGTATTGGCGTCGAGCAGCAGGATGCCGGTATCTCGCGGCAGGAAGCACGGCTGAAGCAGACTGAGATCCATGCTGACGAAGTGCTCATCCTCGTCGGAGAGTATATCGATCGACAGTTCGAGCTGAGGCGGCGGAACTTCGTCGTCGTCTTCGTCAGGCACGCTCAGCACGTTAATACCGGCATCTTTCAGCGCGCCGCGCAGCAGCGCCACCAAGCCATCTTCATTTACATTGAGCGCCGGGGAGAGTTCCTGCGGGAGTCCCACATTGATGACCACTCCGGGCAGGCCGCAGAGCGCGCGTCCCTCGCCGGTTGTGGTGATCTCGATGTCGCCGAGGTCCAACTCCTCATCCTCGGGCCCGCTGCCGTTATCACCCTGGCCGGAGCCGGAATGGCCGGCGCCCGCGCACAAGGAAGCCGAAATCGCGAGGGCCAGCAAACCGAGCGAGAACCACATGGCACACTCTCCTGGCGGGCATCACCGCAACGCGCGCTCATTCAAGGCAGATGGAAACATCATACCGCGCGGAGGTGGAATAGCGGGCCGTCTAACGGAAACGCCGGCCGTGGGGTACGATTCGCTGCAGATGCCGGAACCGAATCGGTTTGTGAACGCGTCAAGTGAGTTGTGGCAGCCTGCGCCTGCCGCGATGCCGGGAGATCTCGGCCATGAAGTGCCCAAACTGTAAAACCAATTTGCCCGCGGAAGCGGCCTTCTGCCTGAGGTGCGGCTCGTCGCTCTCGCCGATGCCCGGCGGTTCGGTGACGCCGAGTGGCGCCTTTCCTGCGCCTCCCTGGCCGCAAAAGCGCAGCAATCGGAAAGCCGGCGCCGTCGCCGCAGCGGTTGGCGCCATTGCCGTATTCGCGGTGGCCGCAGCCGCGTTGCACGCCGCCCGCGGAAGGGACTCGACGCGGCTTGCCGCGGCCGGCGGCGCTGCCGGCGGTGGCAATCTGGTGCAGGCGCCGGCGGTCAACTCGCCGGCGAACCTGGTTCAGGCTGCCGGCTCTTCACAGCCCGCGCCGCTCGCCTCCACCGCGCAGACCGGTCCTCCCGCGAATGTGGTGGACTACCTCAAGTTTCTCAAAGGCGTTGAACGGCGCAAGGAGGCATTGATCCGTAAGGAGACCGGCGATGCCTTGTTGATGCTGGATAACGTCAAGGCGCTTTCGGGCTCGATCGATGACAGCACATACAACAAAACCTTTCAGGGCGTATCCGGCAATACAACATCCATGGCGGATGATTGGAACTCGCTGACGCAGTACTTCAACAGCGTTCCCCCACCCGTTGCGTGTCAGCAGCTTCATGATAGGTACTATGACCACCTTGGCAAAATCCAGGGCATGATGGCGGAGGTACAGGACGCACTGGGCAAAGTGGGATCCAACGCACCCGACGCCATTCATGAGCTCTCCAACATGCAGGGCAAGGCCTCGGCGGATGCCGACACGGCCATCCAGAAGGCCGATGACGCGCTTGCCGCTGTCTGCAGCGAGTATCAGATCCCGAAGGATTTCTCGGTCCGCGGCGACGGCGGAGCGAGCAGTATTCTGCAGTAAACCCGCAGCGTTGAGGCTGTTTGGCGAGCTCCGCATGACGACGTAACGGCGCGCCCCGGGCAGGCGCCCACCAAATGGGACCAATGCGACATATAGGACATATAGGTTCGCGCACGCGTTGTCAGCAAGTGGAATGGTTCCGGCTTTGCCCCCGGGCTGTGCGCCAGGCGCAGATTCCGGCTACCGCATATGTCTCATATGTCCCATTGGTCGCATTTTCAGCAGGCGTTCCGCGGTGCCATCGCGTTTGGCTGGGGTACGCGCCCACCAGATGCGACATATAGGTTCCCGCACACGTGCCCGGCAAGCGGAGTAGCGGCGCCCGGGCTGTGCGCCAGGCTTCGGTTCCGGTGCCGCATATGTCTCATATGTCCCATTGGTCGCATTTTCAGCAGACGTTCCGCGGTGCCATCGCGATCGGCTGGGGTACGCGCCAACCACATGGGACCAATGCGACATATAGGAGGATGACCACCGGCGACACGGTGGATGGTGCGGCTGAGACGCCGGCAATAGCGATGCCGACCGGCCGAAGCCGCGGGCTTGAGCCTGCCCGGCTGCCCGTTCGGGTATAATCGCGCCATTCCCGGCGGTCGCTGCGGTTCGGCGAGAGCACCTCATGAGATATCCCATTGGCTTTACTCTAACTCAGGCGCGCCATCGCTCCAGGATGGAGCGCTCCGGCCAGCAGCGGTACCCTACCGTGCTGATGCTCGAGCCGCTGTACACCTGCAACCTGGCCTGCATCGGGTGCGCGGTGGAGCGCCATACCGGCAAGCTGAAGGACCGGATGACGCTGGAGCAGTGCTTCAAGGCTGTGGATGACTGCGGCGCTCCCATAATCAACCTGTGCGGAGGCGAGCCGACCCTCTACCCGGAGCTGCCGCAGTTGATCGAGGGGCTTATCCAGCGCGGCAAGTACATCATTCTTTGTACCAACGCCCTGAAACTGGATACCAAGGTTTTCGATGTCATTCCTCCAAGCTCGCATCTCTTCCTGATGATTCATCTGGACGGCATGAAGCAGACGCACGATTACGTATGCAACCGGGAGGGTGTGTTCGACACTGCCATCAAAATGATCAAGGGCGCCCGGAAGCGCGGTTATCTCACGTACATCAACACCACGGTCTTCAAGGAGACCCAGGTGGAGGAGGTAGAGGAGATGTGCAAACTGGTCGACAAGCTGCGCGCCAACGGAATCCTGATTTCGCCGGGTTACGAGTACGATAGCGTGGATGCCGATATCTTCCTTTCGCGCGAGCAAATCCACGAGAAGTTCCAGACCATCCGGCAGTTTTCCAGGCGGTATAAGGTCAACGCAACCCCCATGTTTTTGGAGTTTGCCGCCGGCATTCGAGAGCTGCCATGCGCGCCCTGGTCTACCGTGAACTACACGCCAAACGGCTGGAAGGCGCCGTGCTACCTCATCGGCGAGTCGCACATCGCCACGTGGCAGGAGTTCTGGGAAAAGACCGACTGGCAGTACTGGGAATCTCGCAAGGATGCGCGCTGCAGCAACTGCAAGATGCACAGCGGATTTGAACACAGCGCGGTCAGCGAGGCGATGAAGTCGGTGAAGGGCACGATACAGCTGACGGCATGGGCGCTCTCCAAGTAGCCCACGAAACGCCGTCGCGTTGAGTTCCGGCGAGGCCGATACCGCCCTGGTAACCGGGGTTACAGGCTTTCTCGGCTTCCATGTGGCGCAGCTTCTGCTGGAACGGCCCGGCGTGCAGGTGCGGGCATTGGCACGGGCTTCCAGCAACCGTGCCCATCTGGACCTGCTTGCCTGCGACCGCTTTCAACCGGTCATCGGCGACCTGAACGACCGCGACTCGCTGCGCAAAGCTCTGTCTGGATGCCGGCGTCTTTACCACGTCGCCGCCGACTACCGCCTCTGGTCGCGTGATCCACGCGAGCTTTACCGCTCCAATGTAGATGGCACGCGCAACGTGCTCCAGGCGGCCGCAGATTGTGGCGTGGAACGTGTGGTGTACACCAGCACGGTCGGCGCGCTGGGCCGCACCAAAAACGGATCGCCGGCGGATGAAGATACGCCGGTATCGCTTGAGGATATGACCGGCCACTACAAGCGCTCCAAATACCTCGCGGAGGAAGTGGCCCGCGAATACGCGGAACGCGGTTTGAACGTGGTGATCACCAACCCCAGCACGCCGGTGGGCGAGCACGATATCAAACCCACGCCGACCGGCCGCATCATACTCGACCTGCTGAACGGTGGTATGCCCGCATTCGTGGACACGTGGTTGAACCTGATTGACGTGCGTGATGCGGCTCGGGGCACACTTCTCGCCGGCGATAGAGGTGCGGCGGGCCGGCGTTACATTCTCGGGGCTGAGAACGTATCACTGGCAGAGATGCTGCGTATGGTTGCCGTGGCGGCCGGTCGCAAGCCGCCGAGGATCCGGCTGCCGTGGCGCGTGGCGTGGGCTGCGGTGGGCGCCGAAAACCTGCTGGTTGCCGGATTGCTGCGGCGCGAGCCCAGGCACCCGTTGGAAGGCGTGCAGATGGCGCGCAAACCGATGGTGTTTGATAACACCCGGGCGGTGCGTGAACTGGGACTGGAGTGCGCGCCCGTGAGCTCAGCAATGGCGCGTGCGGTATCATGGTTTCGCGAGAACGGCATGGCGCGAGGGTAACCCGCATTATCCGGTTTGGAGAGTTGAATGACGCCAGAAAGCAAGAACGGCGCTGTCGACGCACGGCGCACGGTTGAGATGGCCGACGAAGTGGGATTCTGCTTCGGCGTGAAGCGCGCCATCAACCTCACTCGGGATGCACTTGATGAACGCAAGGAGGTGTTCATCCTCGGTGACCTTGTGCATAACAAGGCCGTTACCGACGAGCTGCAGGCCAAAGGGCTGCAGCGGCTGGATGAGTACGATGATCAGCACCGTGGCACGATGGTTATCCGTGCCCACGGGTTGCCGCAAGAGAAGATTGAAGAAGCGCAGAAGCGTGGAATCGAGGTTGTAAACGCTACCTGTCCGATCGTGCTGCGGGCGCAGGAAGCAGCACAGGAGCTTGAGAGGCTCGGCAGGCAGGTGGTGATTATCGGCGACAAGAACCACGCCGAGATCAAGGGCATCCTCGGAGCTCTTCAGAAGCCCGCGCTCGTCATCGACAGCGTGGAGGAGCTTTACTCCTACAAGGAGACCTACCTGCTGCGCCGCAAGGTTGGCGTGATCTTTCAGACGACACACGCATTGGAGTTGTGCCGCGCCATCCTGAACGAACTGGTGTTCATGTGTAAGGATATTCAGATTATCAACACGATCTGCCGGCCGGTACGGAATCGCCAGGATGATGCCGTTGAACTGGCCAGTCGAGTGGAGCTGATGATCGTGGTCGGTTCGCGCACCAGCGCAAACACCACCGAGCTCGCCGCGCTGTGCAAACACCACAATCCCAACACGGTCCAGGTGCAAGGCGCCGCAGAGTTGACCGATGAAATGATGGGCGACTGGCGCCATGTAGGCATCGCCTCCGGACTTTCCACACCGGAGGACCTGGTGGAGGAGGTGCGCCTGAAGGTGCTGCGCAGTGCGCCCGTCGGGCCGGATGGCGTCCGGGCGTAGCGGGCCGGAAGCGAGCCAATTCGCCTCCATCGTTCTCTTTGCACTGCCTCGTGAGGCCGTTCCACTACGAAAGACGATCGAGGCGGGCAGGCACGGCTCTGGCGTCAGCATCGCGGTATCGGGTATAGGAGCTGCAAACAGCCGCCTGGCGGCGGAACGGTTACTGCGCGGGGCCGGCACGCAGCCCGTGCAGCTTGTGATCGCCGGCTTTGCCGGCGCGCTCACGCCGGCCATTGCCCCGGGTGACGTGATGGTAGCGACGCGTGTCATGTGCGTGACGGGTGGACCCGAGTTGCTGCCCGATAACAGGCTGATGGAGGCGGCGAGCTGGGCGCCGACGCAGCAAGCCGCCCATCGCGGCGCGCTGATCAGTGCGCCCGTTGTGCTGACCAGCAAAGACGAGAAGCAGCGGCTGCACGCCTCTTCGGACGCAGATGCCGTCGATATGGAGTCGTATGCCGCAGCCTGCGCGGCCGTTGATGGGGGTGTTCCGTGGCTCTGTGTCCGGGCGATCACGGATCGGTGTGATGAGAACCTTCCAATCGATTTCAACCGACTTGGCCCGGCAGCCTCGTCGCCATCGGCCGTCGGCCGGTTTGCCGCCGTTCGTCCGCGGTCGTGGCCCGGACTCGTGCTGCTTGGCCGGAACTCAAGCCGGGCCGCGCGGAGCCTTGCTGTTGCCATTCACGCCCTGCTCATTCACCTGCAGGCCGCTGAGTAGCGGGCCGGAATGAACGCGTCACATGCGCCCGGACGCTTGGGACGGTGGTTATGGATGCTCGTGCTCGCCTGCGCCGTGAGCGCTCATGCGACGCAGCAGCCGACGCCCGGCGCAATGAAGATATCCGACCTCGTCACCGAAGCTCTCGCTCAAGCGCCCGAGCCGCGGGAATATCGCTATGCTTTTCTGGCGGGAGTCACGCGGCTCGAACCGGAGCGCCCCACGGCCTCTCCCAGCCTGCGGGCCGACCTGCGCGGCGGTATCCAAACGCCTTCACTCCACTTTCCGCGTCCGGACGAGGCGCCGGCCACGGTTCTCTCCTCCGACGCCAGCAGCTTCAGTCTCACCTACCGGCAGCCGGTCTATCGCGCTGGACTGCGCCCGGCCGCGGCACGGTACCGAGCTGATGAAATGGTGCTGCAGCTGGAGTACCGTCAGGCCTTGCTGGATTTTGCCTGGAGCGTGAGATCCGCATGCATCGGCCGCCTGGAGGCGGACGACGCGCTGGCGGTTGCTGAAGACTCTTTGGAGGGCGCTAAACGGTACGAGAAGCTGGTGCACGGACAGATTGCGGCCGGAGCCGCCCGGCCGATTGACGCTCAAACGGCGGCGGCTCAAACTGCCGAGGCCCGTTCGGCTCTGGAGAGCGCCAGATCGGCTGCGCTGCTGGCACGCCTGAATCTGAACCGGCTTCTTGGCCGGCCAATCTCCAGCGCGAGCCGTATACTGCCACCGCAGCCGGTTGGCGCCCCGCCTTCCGAACCCGACGACGCCATAAAGATGGGTGAAAGCAGCAGCACCGAACTGGCCATTCTGAACTGCGAAATCACCGCTGCGCGCGCCGGGGAGAGCCTTGCACATCTCCAGGCGGCGCCGGCGCTGGATTTTGAGGCCCGGGTTGTGGAGCAGGCGCCAACCGCGTTGGCGCCTGAGAACTACGCCGCCGCTTTCCTGGAGCTATCGGCGCCGCTGCTTGGCGGCAGCGCCGCGCGAAGCGATGCAAAGGCGGCACGGGAGGAAGCCGGCCGCCTGGCTGCAGCCCGGGACGCTGCGTTGGCCGGAGTGGCCGTTGACATAACCTCGGCGTGGCGCCGCTATGTGGAAGCATGGGCGCAGCAGGACCTGGCTAAACGCAGGCAGTCGGCGGCCGACGCGGAACTGAAGCTGGATGAAGCTGCTTACGCCATCGGGCGCTCCTCGGCTGTAGATGTTGAATCGGCGCGGCGCGAGGCGCGCAGGGCGGCTATGCAGACGGTGCAGGCTCGATGGCAGGTTGTGCGCGCAAACTGGGATTTGGCGTACCACGAGGGCGCCGCGAGCGCCGCGATCGACCGATTGGCGCCGGCTGACGCCCCAGGCCGATGAAACGCTCCTCCACTGTCGCCCTGATCAGCGCCCTTGCGGTGGCGCTCTCCGGCGCAGCCTGTCAGCGGCGAGATGCTGCCACGCAACCTCCCGCTTCGCCCGCTTCGTCACACCCGCTCCGGCTGCAGGAAAGCCCCACCCTGCCAACGCAGCCAATGCCGTCATTGGAGGCCGGCGCGGTGACGCTGGTCGGCATCGTTCAGCCGCAGCGTCAGGCCCAGATCAGTCTGCCGGCGCCGGCACGGGTTGTGCAGGTGCTGGTGTCGGCCGGAGATAGCGTGCGGCAGGGATCCCTGCTGGCGCAAATCGACTCTTCCGCTGCGCTCGCGCAGCTCAACTCAGCCCGAGCCGCCGCCGACTCCGCCCGTGCGGCGTGGCGGAAAGCCGCGGCCGGGGCGGCGGCCGAGAACAACCGGGCCGTACGAGCGGTGCAGCAGGCAAACGACGCCGCTGCCGAGGCCGCACTCGGCCAGCGCAAGGCGGCGCTCGCCGCCAACGCAGCGCTGCTCGATCAGCAGCAGGAGACTGCGGCCGCACGGGAAGGTTTGGCTAAAGCGAACGTCGCCGTGACTGCGGCGCACCACGAAGTCAATCAACTGCAACAATTGGCCGGCCTGGGCGGCGTTTCCCGCAACGATCTTGAAGCAGCTCAGGCAAAGCTGCAGGCCGCACTGGCCAATCGCGCGGCGGCGCGAATCGCCGTTGCACGCGCCATGGCGGGCGCCCCACGCGTACCCGGCGGCTATCCCGCCGCCATCGCACAAACCGCTTTGGCGCTCGCCCGTAGGCAGACCGCTACCGCGCGGCAGGCTGTTCAACAGGCCGAGGCGCAGCGGGCATCGGCATCTGAGACCGGCGCGGCCGACGTCAGCGCCGCTGCAGCGCAGATGCGCCAGGCCGATGCCGGAGTTCAGGCTGCAGAGGCGCAGCTGAACCAGACCGACCTTCGATCGCCGATCGCAGGCGTGGTAACGGTAGTGGCCGTGCATGCCGGCGAGACGCCGCAACCCGGTACGCCGATTATCAGCGTGGAGTCGCCGAGCGGCGCAGACCTGCTCGCGCTTGTGCCGGCCCGGCAGATGTCCCTGCTCCATACCGGCATGTCGGCCGTGGTTCAGGTGGAAACGGAACCCGGACGGCGGTACGCCGCGCGCATCACGCAGATATCGGGCGTAGCCCAACCGGACGGGCGCACGTTTCGAGTGCAGCTGCACCTGATCCACGGCGCGCTGCGACCGGCGCAGACAGCGCACATTCGCATCCCCGTGCGAACCGCGAGCGCGGGCGGCTAGCCGCTTATGTGGTTTACCCGGCTGGCGATCAACCGGCCCATCCTCATCTGGATGGCGGTTGCAGCGATAATGGTACTCGGTATCGAAGCCCGGCTACGGCTGCCGGTTGAGTTGAACCCACGCGTCGATATACCGACCATCACCGTTACAACGGCCTATCCCGGCGCGGGGCCGCCAGAAATCGACAGTCAGGTCAGCAAGCCGATACAGGATGCCGTCTCCACGGTTGCCGGCGTGAAGGACGTGACGACGCGCTCTGAAGCAAACGTCTCGGTGATCAGCATCGACTTTCACCTGGGAACCGATCTGGACTCGGCGCTGGCCAATGTAAGAGCGCGCCTGGATGCAGTGCGAGCCCAGCTTCCGGCCGAGTGTCGCGCGCCGGTAGTGGCCAAGCTGGATATCAACGCTCTGCCGGTTCTGTATCTGGGCTTTACCAGCCGCACGCTCTCACTGCGCCAGTTGTGGAACGCGGCCGATAACGTGGTAAAGCCGAGGCTGGAACGCATTGACGGCGTAGCGGACGTTCAGGTGATGGGCGGCGATCAACAGGAGATTCGCGTCTCGGTTGACCCGGCCCGGTTGGCACAATTTGGATTGACCATAGAGGATGTGGTCAACGCGCTCAAGGCGGCCGGCCACGATATCTCCGGAGGCGGAATCACCTATGGCAGCCGCGAGACAGACGTGCGACTCGCAGGCGCATTCTCGTCGCTGGATGCCATACGCAGCACGCAGATACCCGGTTCGTTTCCACAGTCGGCGGCTGCGGGCGTTCCCGAAGAGGGCATGCCGCCAACGCCGCCGGTTACCGTTGCCGATGTGGCTACCGTAACCGATACGGTTGCGCCACGCACCGAGATCAGCCGTATCAACGGACTGCCGGGCGTAAGCGTGGCGATCTCCAAGTCCCCCGGTTCCAACGCCGTGCAGGTGGTCCACAACGTGGAAGCGGCGCTGAAGGACGCCGGGCCGGCGATGGCCGGCGTGGATCAGGTGGTGCTGCGCGACGACTCGCAGACCGTGCGCGACGCCTTGACGGACGTGAACACCAGCCTCATCCTGGGCGCCGTGCTGGCCATGTTGGTCGTGCTGCTCTTTTTGCACAGCCTGCGCGGAACCGTGATCGTATCCCTGGCGATACCGCTGTGCATTGTGGCCACCTTCCTGGTTATGTGGGCGGTGAGCTTCACGCTGAACCAGATGACGCTGCTGGCGCTGTCGCTCTCTGTAGGAATTCTGCTGGACGACTCGATCGTCATCCTGGAGAGCATCACCCGGCACCTGCGAAATGGCGAAACGCCCCGCGAGGCTGCGTTCAACGGCAGGACGGAGATCGGCTTTGCCGACATCACGACCACATTGGTGGATGTTGTAGTATTTGTGCCCATAGCATTTATGGGTGGCATTGTGGGCGGATTCTTTCGCGAGTTTGGCCTTACGGTGGCGGCCGCCACGCTTTTCTCACTGGCCGTGAGCTTCTCCCTGACGCCAATGCTTGCGTCGCGGTGGTACCGTCAGGGCGAGAAGCTGGAGGCCCGCGCGGGCATCTTTGCGCCGTTGGAGCATCTGTACCAACGGCTGGAGGCCGGCTACCGCAGCGTGATCGTGCTCGCGCTGAGGCGGCGACCGATCGTGATTCTCACCTGTGGCGGCGCCATCGTTCTGGTATTCGCGCTGGCGTACGGGCGCCTGGATACCGAGTTGATCCCCGGCACCGATCAGGGCCAGATTGCGGTCAACATTCAGATGCCGCCCGGCGCCAGTTTGGCGGCTACCGATCAGTGTGCCCGTGCCGTCGAGAATCAACTGTCAAGGATGCCGGAGGTCGCGGCGACGGTCACAAACGTTGGAAGGATTCTCGGCGGCTTCGGGTCGCTGCCGCAGGATGGAGCCGAGTATGCACAGATTGGGCTGCGCCTGCGCCCACGTTTGGGCATCTGGCAGCGGCTGGTGTATCTTGGAAGGCAAACGGGCGCTCGCCTGCGAAGCGATATCGAAGTGGCCAGGAGGGCTCGCATCATAGCGGCCCCGATTGCTACAGCATTTGGAGCGAATATTACCACAGTGCCCATCCGCTCGGAGGAGGGTGCAATCGCGCCGGTAGAGATTCAGATTCGCGGCTCCAGCGTGGCGCAAATCACCGATTTTGCGGCTGCAATTCGCCAAAAGCTGGCGGCGATGCCGGGCGTCCTGGATCCGGCCGTATCGGTGCGCAGCGGGCGGCCCGAAGTGGTAGCGCTCATCGACCGTGAACGCGCGGCGGCGCTGGGTGTAGCTCCCGCGGTCGCCGGCGCCAACCTGCACGACTCGGTGGCCGGAAACACCGACTCCATCTACCGCCAGAACGGCGTTGATGTGCCGATTCGCGTTCAGGTGCACGGCATGCAGGTCAACAACCCGAGAGTGGTGGGCAACGTGAATGTCGGCGTAGACTCGTCAGGCGCACCGATCGCGCTGGCCGATATCGCAACGCTTGAGCTCCGCAGCGCGCCAACCCGGATCGACAGCCTCAACGGACTCCGGCAGGTTACCGTTACGGCCAACCTTGCGGCAACAGCGCATATCGGCGCCATCGAGACACAGGTCAACCGCGCGCTCGCCGGGATGCCCCACGCGGGCATCGACGTCACGTGGGGAGGGGACGCGGAGACGATCAACGAAAACATCGTTCCGTTCATCAGCGCAATCCTGTTGGCCATTGCACTGGTCTATATGGTGATGGCGGCGCTGTTCAACTCACTGGGCACGCCATTTGTGATCATGCTGACGCTGCCGATGGCGCTGGTTGGGGCGGTCGGCGCGTTGGTTCTCACGGGACAGACGCTTTCGCTGGTGGCCGGCATCGGCATCATCATGCTGATTGGCCTTATGGGGCGCAACGCCATATTATTGCTGGATTACACCAACACGCTTCGGGCGCGCGGGATGGCGCGAAACGATGCGATAGTGGCGGCTGGCGCCACCCGCCTGCGACCCATATTGATGACGACCACGGCCACGATAGCGGGCATGCTTCCTGTGGCGCTGCGGATCGGACGAGCATCGGAGGTACGAGCGCCTATGGCCATTGTTGTTATTGGTGGCCTGTTGGTGTCAACACTGCTCACTCTGGTGGTGATACCGGTGCTGTACAGCGTGCTGGAGGATTACCTGCCGCGTTCACGGCGTGATTTGGTGCGCCGGAAGCCTACAGAATAGGCGCTAATCCTGCTGCGGCAAGAAGCGGTCGTACAGCAAGCCCCACCGCAGACCGCGGTCACTCACCTGCAGCGAGTCGCACCCTAGCCAGTTCATTGCCTCGCGCACCATTATCGCGCCGCCGACGATGATGCCGGCCCGCGCCGGGTCCAAACCCTTCAAGGCGCGGCGCTCTTCCAGACGCATGCTGCTGAGCCGCGCGATGGTGGTATCCAGCGCCTCTACGGTGATACGGTGCCCGTGGATCTTGCGCGCCCCACGACTGGCCGGACCATCTATGGCCGCGAGGCTTGTAAGCGTTCCGCCAACGCCAATGAGCGGCACGGGTTCGGAAAGTACAGCGGGCAGTGAGGCCTGCTCCATCGCCTGCGCCGCCGCGGCCGATGCTATCTGAAGCTCCGCCGGCGCCGGGGGGTCGGTTCTGAGGTAGTTGTCCGTGAGCTTGATCGCGCCCATTGGGATGCTGGCGCGCGAGATCGGCTCCTGGCCCCTTCCGCCAGCAACAACCTCGGTGCTTCCGCCGCCAACGTCAATCATTCTAAGGCCGTTGAGTGCTGCCCATGCCGGATCGCGCCGAACGGCGAGAAACGACAGGCGCGCCTCTTCCACTCCCGGAATTGCCGTTACGGTTACACCACATTCCGCGCTCACGGCGGCCAGAAAGCTGCGGCCGTTATGCGCCTCTCGCGCGGCGGCCGTGGCCACGGCGGCAACCTCTTCAACGCCGGCCTGGTCGCATGCCATCCGAAACTGGCAGATGGCTGCCATTGTACGCTCCATGGCTGCCGCATCCAGAACGCCGGTAGCGCCCATTCCGGCGCCTAGACGCGTTACCATTACGCGCTGCTCCAATGGCTCCAGAGCGGTAGGAGTGATGCGGGCGATGAGGAGTTTTACACTGTTGGTGCCAACGTCAAGCGCGGCTACGGTGCGATTCGCCATCAATCAGCTGCCGCTCCGCACCGTTTCTGCGAAGAGGTCACGCAGTTCATGTTCCAGCTCGGCATTTACCAGGGCAATAACGCTGTCGCCGGCGCGCACAACGGTCTCGGGCGACGGAAGTACCGCACGCGTATCGCGAATAACGCACACGATGAGCGCGTCCTTGGGCAGTGCGAGGTCGGCGACCGGGCGATCGGCGACGGGCGACCGGTTGCTGATCTCAATCTCAACGATCTCGATATTACCGCCTTGCAGCGCCGCGAGGGGTATCACCTCTCCGCCACCCACTTCCTGTTCGATCAGGTTGTAGATGATTTTGGTGGAGCTGACGGTGGCGTCGATACCCAGCTCCTTGAAGAGCACTTCATTCCGTGGATCGTTCACGCGTGAGATGGTGCGCGGTACGCGATGCTCCATTTTCGCCATCTGGCAAACGACCAGGTTATCGTCGTCGCTGCCCGTGACGGCTACTACCACATCGGCGCGGGCGAAGCCGGCATCCTGCTGCTGTGCCACTTCACAACCATCACCCTGCATCACGATCTCACCCAACTCTTCCGAGACGGTGCGGTACCGTGGGCGATCCTTTTCCAGCAGCAGCACTTCGTGGTGCGCTGCGGCCAGAGTTTTGGCCAGATAGTAACCGACATTGCCGGCTCCGACAATAATCACATACATGGTCTATTGGGCGTGCGAGGTGTAGTTCTTGACGTAATCGGCGGAGAAATCGCTGGTGAGGCCCCAGTCATCGGTTTCGACGAACTGCTTCAGAAGGCCGCTTGCGATTGTGGTGCTGCAAAGCGTAATGATACCCATCTGGCGGTACCGATCGGCACGGATCGGGTCGTAGATTCGCGCGATCACCTTTCCGATTTTGAACCGGTAGCGGGCGATCTGCGCCGCCATGATGTTGCGGTTATCGCCCTGCGTGACCGCAATAAACACGTCGGCCGCGGGCACGCCGGCCGCGCGCATCACATCTTCATCAATGCCGTTGCCGATAACGCGGCGGCCCTTGTAGCGCGCGCCTAAACGGCGGAATGCATCGCTCTGCTGATCGATGACGGTAACCTCGTGGCCGTCATCAAACAGCATCCGTGCAAGCGTGGATCCCACGCGGCCGCACCCGAGTATCACAACGTTCACGCTACCGGTACCTCCTCAGCCGCCCGCAGCCGCCACTGTTGGGCAGTGTGCTTGAGTGTACTATAACGCCGCGCCTGCGCGCTCAACCCCTGCCAAAACGGCGGTGATTACCGTATCCTTAGTCCGGATGTTCTTCGCAAGCGGCATGCATTCAGGAGGTTGTCATGACGGAACCTGTTCGGGCAAAGGGACTGCTGGGCGCTGCCGGCACGGTGCTGGTTGTTGTGGATATGCAGGCGCCTTTTCTGGCGCCGATCTTCGAGCGGGAGCGTGTGGAGGCCAACGTACAACTGCTGTTGCAGTCGCTGCCGCTGTTTGGCGTGCCGGTCATGGCCACCACTCAGTATCAGGCACGCATGGGCGATACCATTCCGGCGCTGAAGGAACTGCTGCCGCCGGAAACGCCGGTGTTGGACAAACTTGCATTCAGCTGCGCCGGCAATCCGCAGTTTACTGCAACTCTGGCGGCGATGTCTCGGCGCCAGATACTGCTTTGCGGAATCGAAACGCACATCTGCGTCAGCCAGACCGCGCATGACCTGCTGGCCCTCGGCTACGAGGTTCACGTTGCCGGGGACGCCGTCTCCTCACGCGCAAAGCTGAACTGGCGGCTGGGTCTGCAGAAAATGGCGGCATCGGGGGCGGTCATCACTTCGGCAGAAGCGGCCGTATACGAGGTGATGGAACGCGCCGGCACGCCGGAGTTCAAGCGCGTCATACCCTTTGTGAAATAGGTATGGAGGATCACGCCATGCGCCGTGGCGACGCGGGCGACGTGGATGGTGAGCCGGCGCTTTTCGTTGAGGAGCCGGAATCCGACTTCGATGCGAGTGCCTCTGCCGGCGCGCCGCTGGCTGCGCGCATGCGGCCACGCACGCTGGACGAACTGGTCGGCCAGGAGTCGATTGCGGGAGCCGGCAGCCAGTTGCGCCGCGCCATCGAACAGGATCGCGTCTCATCGATCATCCTTTGGGGACCTCCAGGAAGCGGCAAGTCGACCCTGGCCCGGATCGTTGCTCGCCACACGCGAGCCTGGTTTCAGGAGTACAGCGCCGTTACCACCGGCGTGGCCGATGTCCGTCGCGTTATAGCGGCTGCGGCCGAGCGGCGTCGTAAACTGGACCGGCGCACCATCCTCTTCATCGACGAGATCCATCGCTGGAACAAGGCCCAGCAAGATGCGCTGCTGCCGCATGTGGAGAGCGGCGCGATCTCGCTGATCGGCGCCACAACCGAAAATCCCTACTTCGAGATCAACGGCCCGCTTCTTTCACGGGTCCGTCTGTTCCGGCTCCAGCCGCTCACCGAACCCGATCTGCTGGCGCTGCTGAAACGGGCGATGGCCGACAAGGATCGCGGACTCGGCGCGCTTTCGCTCACTGCCAACGAGGATGCGCTCGAACACCTGGCGCGGATCGCCGGCGGCGACGCGCGTCGCGCTTTGACGGCCCTTGAAGCGGCATCGGCCGCTTGCATGACCTTGCCGGAAGCGGAAGGCCGGCTCACGCTGAAACTGGTGGAAGAGGCGGCGCAGCAGCGAGCGGCGCGATACGACCGCACCGGCGATGAGCACTACGACACGATCTCGGCATTTATCAAGAGCATCCGCGGATCGGACCCGGACGCGGCGATCTACTGGCTGGCAAAGATGCTGGATGCCGGCGAGGATATCCGGTTTATTGCGCGCCGGCTGGTGATTTTGGCGTCGGAAGACGTGGGTAATGCCGCTCCATCCGCGCTTACCCTGGCGAATAGCGCCGCGCAGGCCGTGATGTTCGTCGGCTTGCCGGAGGCACAGTTGATTCTCGCTCACGCGACGATCTATCTGGCATGCGCGCCAAAAAGCAATCGTTGCACGCTGGCGCTAAGCGCTGCCCGGGCGGAGATCGAGTCGAACGGCGCCGGTCCGGTACCAACGGCGCTCCGCTCGTCGGGCTCCGACGGGTTGTACCTCTACCCACATGACTTCCCCGGCGCCTGGGTGGCGCAGGAGTACCTGCCGGCTATTGCCGTCGGAAAGCGTTTTTACCATCCGGGATCTGAGGGCGCGGAACTGGAGATTGGGCGAAGGCTGGAACAGCGACGAGGTAAGGCGCATAACCCGGAGAGCTAGGTGGCAGGCGCTAACAGGAGCTCGGATACCATCATATTAGTTCGCTGCCTGGTGGCGCCCGCTTCACCTGCGTTCCGGTATAATCGCTGATTGTTATGCGTTCCAACCGTGGCGCCAGGCCGCGCCCCTCATTGCGTTTTCGCGGTCGGATACCCCTGTGGTACGTCGCTTTGGCGGGGCAATTCGCCAGCGGCATGCCAGTTGCGGCGCTAGCGCGCCCGACCCAGCCGCCGGCGCCGGGCTGGCACATACAGATCCTCTATTTTGGATGCCCTGCCGCAGTCGGTCGGCCAGGTAAGCCCGTATCGATGCTTTGCGTCCTGCAAAACACCGGCTCTGCCAGCCTGCCCGCGGGGAGTCTCAGGGTGCAGTGCTCACCGGCGTTTGGTATGGATTACACCAGCGGAAACACCCGGCCGATGCTCCCCGCTTTACCCGCCGGGCAGGCAGTGGCCTTTCGCTGGACGTTCGACGCCAACACGGACGGCGCTCCCATGGCGGCGTCTGCGATCCTGAAGCCGGCGGCTCTGCCTGACCCGACAGCGATCAACCTGAACGCAGCAGAGGCGCTCAGCACACGCGCGGTGCCGCCGGCGATTGCCGATCCGCCGGTGCTGCCCGCTACCATTGGCCTTGCTGAAGTGCCGATGCTGGCTGCGCAAGGGGCCGGTGAGACGCTCAACGGCCCGGTGACGGGCATACCCTGGGCGCGAACCGCCGGCGGCATCGGCGCCATTGGCAACGGCCTGCTCCGTGTACGGGTATCTGCCTGTCGAAACGGCGCGGCACTGCTCTCTCTGGACTCCGGCTCCGGAGCAGCCTGGAACGCAGCGGCATACGCCTGTGGCGTGATCCGGGTGTGTACCGCCAGCCCGGGTCAGAGCGCGTGGTGGCGGAGGTTCACGGTTGCGACGCTGGCGGCATCCGAAACCCCCGATTCAGCGGTGCTCACGCTCCACGGAAAAGTGGGTAGAGGCTGGAACGCCATAATCACGCTGACCGTCACCCGCGATACCGGGGTAATCCAGGGGCAGGTACAGTTGACGGCCGTAAGGAACATGGAGCTTGCCACGCTCCAACTCCCGATGCTCTATCCGGCAAACGCAGACTCGCTGCTGAACGCGCCAGTTGGCGTGCCGCAGCCGGTACCGATCCCGGCGGAAGAGCCAATCGGCGCACGACTGGCGATGGTGAAGGATGGCAGCGCGACGGCGCTTTCATGGAGCGCCACTCCGCCGCTGCCGGGTTGGACCGCGCAGCCGGTTGAGCCGGCTACCTCGTCCATACCCGCGCCCTCGGGCGTGGAGTGGTCGGCCGGCGTCACGCCGGTAGGTGTAAACCCGGGAACCTCCATCACGATCCCATTCCGATTGCTGGTGCTGCCCGGCGCTAATGCCGCCGCGGAAGCGCCACGGCTTGTGCAGCCGTGACGAACGCCGTAACGCTTCAGTGCCCTGCCAAGGTGAACTTTACGCTCGACGTCCTCAGCCGGCGCCAGGATGGATACCACGGAGTTGAGACGCTCCTGCAGTCGATATCGCTCGCCGACAGGCTGACCATCGAGCCGGCCGCAGCTGGAATACGAATGGAGTGCTCCGGCCCCGCAAGCGCGGGCGTGCCGGTCGATGGCCGCAACCTGGCATGGAAGGCGGTGCTGGGCGCGTGGCGCGCGGCGCGAGGCGACTCGGCGATGCCCGGCCTGATGCTGCGTCTGGAGAAACACGTGCCGCCGGAAGCTGGGCTTGGCGGTGGCAGCAGCGATGCCGCCGGCGCCCTGACCGCAGCCAACCACCTGATGCGCCTGGAGCTGGACAACAGAACACTGACCGGGCTGGCGGCGGAGCTTGGATCGGACGTACCGTTTTTTCTCCACGGCGGCTTTGCAGCTGCTTCGGGACGTGGAGAGCGCATTCAGGAGCTGCCCGATCTGCCGACCTTGTGGCTGGTCGTTGTAAAACCGCCCGTCCACAGCAGCACGGCCACGGCCTACCGGGCGCTGGATGCTGTGCCGCAGCGCAAGAGCCATCGTGCAACACAGGTTATGCAGGCGGCGGCGGCAAACAAGGACTGGAATCGGTTGATATCGGGAATGTGCAACGACTTTGAACCTGCCGTCTTCAACGACCTGCCCGCGGCGGCGGCAGCACGCGACGACCTCGTGATGGCCGGTGCGATCACCGCTCACCTCTGCGGCAGCGGCTCGGCCGTATACGGCGTTGCCGCGTCGGAAGCCGACGCTGCGGCAATATCCGCAAGCGTGCGCCGTAGGTATTCGCTGGTCTACACCGCACGAACTCTCTCGCGCAGCGAAGCGAGCTTTCACCCTGGTGAGGAGAGTGGATGGGTGAGCTGAAGGCAAGCAGCGAAGGAATCCCGGTTGTGGTGCTCGCGGGCGGCAAGTCCAGGCCGGAACTGGCTGCCGCTACCGGCGCGGAGTCGCGGGCAAATGTGAAGCTGGGCGGCATCGCCCTGCTGGACCGCGTTCTTGCGGCGCTGAGCGCGGCGCGCTCCGGCGGCGCTCCGCTTGGCGCCGTCATTGTGGTCACGAGCGCGGCAAATCCTCCGGACTGCACTCTGGTTGCCGACGCCGGTGGCTTCGTGGAGAATCTGTTTGCCGGCCTATCGGCCGCCGGAGCCGCGGAGAGCTGTCTGATCTCCACATGCGATATACCGTTCGTCACCGCCGGCGCTATCACCCACCTGACGGAAAACGCAGGGCGGCTGCTGATAGAGGGCGAGGCAGACCTGGTCTGGCCGATCGTACCGGTAGCGACCTGTTACGAGAAGTACCCGGGCGTAAAGCGCACTGCCATCAAGGTACGCGAAGGGCAGTTTACCGGCGGCAACATGATGTTGGCCCGTCCCGCAGCATTGCTGGCCAAGCGCAGCCGGATTGCCCAGGTTTACGGTGCACGCAAGAGCCCGCTTCGCCTTGCCATGATGCTGGGTCCCTCGGCGGTGGCTCGGCTTGCGGTTTCGCAGACGGCGGCGCCCGGCGCGCTCCCACTGGCATGGCTGGAGCGCCGCGCATCTGCGATCATCGGAGCGCGAGCTCGAGCCCTGATTTCGCCGTACGCGGAGTTGGCCACCGACCTGGACCGTGCAAGTGATTTTGAGGCGGCTGAGGCGTTTATACGGCGAGACTCCGGAGAGGCGGGAGCTGAATGATGACCGACGGCCGTGATGACGCCTGGTTGGATGCCGCGATTGAGCGCGAGGAAGCGCGCTGCGGTGGCGAGATATCGCTGGAGGCGCGCAGCCTGACCGGCACGTTCGCCGCAAGCCGCCATGCAGCCCGTCAAGTGACTTCTGCAAGCGTGGTGAAGTTGCCAATCCTTCTGGCGGCGGCGCTGCTGGTGGAGCGAGGCTCGGTTGGCTGGACCGACCAACTGGAGCTCCGCGATGATGGCAAGGTGCCCGGCTCCGGTGTGCTGACACAACTCACACCCGGCTTGACGCTCTCGTTGAGAGATGCCTGCTGCCTGATGACCACCGTTTCGGACAACACAGCCACCAATCTGGTGATCGATCACGTTGGTCTAGATCGAATCAACCAGGAGATCGAACGGTTTGGCCTTGCTGGGACCCGGGTCTTTCGAAAGGTGTTCCACGATGACGACCCTGCGAAGCCCAATCCGTTCGGTTTCGGCGTGGTTACCGCGCGCGACATGGCGCTTCTACTTTCGCAGCTTCATACCGGCCAGGGAATGTCGCCCGGGTCGCGCACCGAAATGTTGAAGATGCTTGAGCAGCAGTACTACCGTGACGGCATTCCACGGCTGCTTCCGGATGGCTGGAGTTACGCCGGCAAGACCGGCGCCGTGGACGACGTTCGAAACGATGTGGGCCTGGTGACTTCGCCAGCCGGCGGCTGCATGGCGCTTGCCATATTCGTGCAGAAGCTGCCAAAAGTGCTCTGGACTGCCGACAACCCCGGCCTGCTTGCAATTGCCAACCTCGCCCGCGAGATATGTGGTCGCTGCTCCGAGGCGGGCGCCGATGGCTGAAGCGCAGAGACAGATCGACGGATGGACGCGATCCGTTGAGTGAATTGCAGCCGTGCCCGAATCCGGAGATGCTCGTCGCCATTGGTGATATCCACGGCATGGGAATGATGCTGCGCGACCTGATTCGCCGCATCGAAGCGCTAGGGCTTCCGCCCGAGACGCCCTGGGTGTTTTTGGGAGATTACGTAGACCGCGGCGAGGATTCGGCGGGCGTGTTGAACACCCTGCTTGAGTTGCAGACGCAGCGGCCGGACACGATCTTCCTGCGCGGCAACCACGAACAGCTGATGCTCGACGCCGGCGATGCGTCACGAAGGCTGGTGCATACCGACCCCGGCATGCTGGTTTCGGCCTCCGACGCCATGCAACACTGGCTGCAGAACGGTGGCAGCGAAACCCTGCTCTCCTACCAGCGCCGATGGACGGACGAAGCGTTGGAGCACTGGTGGGATCAGATACCCGAAGAGCACTGGGAGTTCCTGCGCGCAACGCGGCTGGAGTACATCACGGAGCGTTACCACTTCGTCCACGCCGGTGTGCTGCCACCCGGCGCGAACTGGAACGCCGATGACTTTGGCCTGGACTACCGCCTCTGGATCCGAGAGCCGTTTCTCTCGAGCAAGGCCGATTTTGATGGCCGGGTGGTGGTGTTCGGGCACTCTCCGCAGCGCAATCACCGCCCAATGGTCCGAACCAACAAGATCGGGCTGGATACCGGCGCCGTGTTTCACGGAAAGCTGACGGCTGCCGTGCTCCGTCCCGGACCACAGCGACGACGCCTGCCGGCGCCGCGCATCGTTCAGGCGCCATGGCAGGAAACGCCCGTACCGGAACTGCCTTTTGATGACGAGTAGTGGAGCGAGGTGCGGCAGTATTGGCAGGGGTATACTCAGGGCATCGAAGGTATGAGGTTTTGCGGATGACGCGCGCCCGATTCGCCAGGTTTGCCTGGGCGGTGCTTGCCTACAACCTGGCCGTGATTATGTGGGGCGTGCTCGTCCGCGCAACCGATTCCGGCGCCGGCTGCGGCGACCACTGGCCGCTGTGCGACGGCGCTGCCGCCGCGTCGCCATCGTTTGCCCACATCGTTGAGCTGACGCATCGCATCTCCGTCGGCATCGGCATTGCACTGGTCTCGCTGCTGGTATTGGGCGCCTTCCGGATCTTCCCACGCAAGCATCGGGTGCGGCTCGCTGCCGTGATCGCCTTCTCCTTCACCATGTCGGAGGCCGTTATCGGAGCGGCTCTGGTGCTGTACAAACTGGTGCAGCACAACCCATCTATCTATCGTGCCGTCGCGCTGTCGGGGCACCTCAGCAACACCTTTATCCTGCTGGCCGGGCTGACGCTAACCGCCTGGTGGGCATCCGGCGCTCCTGCGATCCGATTGCGTCAGCAGGGCGATATGACGTGGGCGCTGCTCATCGCCCTTGCCGGCGCCATGCTGTTGGGCATCAGCGGTACCGTGGCTGCGCTGGGCGATACGCTCTATCCCGCACACAGCCTCGCGCAGGCGCTTCAGCAGGACCTCTCTCCCACGGCCACGGTTCTCATCCGCCTGCGCCTGCTGCACCCGCTCATCGCGCTGTCTGTTGGCCTCTACCTGCTGCTCACGGCGGGGTTGGTCAGCCATTTGCGCCCCTCAGAGGCCACGCAGAAGTACAGCGGTGGTATCGTTGTCATCTTTTTAATCCAGATGTGCCTGGGCATCACGAACGTGCTGCTGCAGGCCCCGATATGGATGCAGCTGGCCCACCTGCTGGTTGCCGACCTGCTGTGGATCGACCTTGTGCTGCTGTCGGCGGCTGCCCTCGCGGAGGGCGTTCCGCACCGGGAAACCTCGAGGCGCGCAGCGGACCCGGCGGGCCATCACCCCGCCGGCTGGCGCGATTATGTAGCGCTTACAAAGCCGCGGGTCATCAGCCTGCTGCTGCTGACCACGCTGGCGGCGATGTATATGGCAGGACGGCCTTCGCTGTGCCTGGTCCTTGCCGTGGCAGGCGGCGGCTATCTTGCTGCCGGCGCTGCAAACACGTTCAATATGGTGATTGACCGCGACATCGATGGCGTGATGGTGCGTACACAGCAGCGGCCTGTAGTTACCGATACCATTACATCCCTGCAAGCGCTCCGCTTCGCCTTTATGCTGGAAGTGGTCTCGTTTACGCTGCTGTGGGCCGCCGCCAACCTGTTGACCGCCGTGTTGGCTCTGGCCGGCCTGGCGGTTTACGTACTTGTCTACACGCTGGGCCTGAAGCGGCGTACATGGCACAATATCGTGATCGGCGGTGCCGCCGGCGCTTTTCCCCCACTGGTTGGGTGGGCGGCGGTAGCGGGTCATCTCGACCTGATGGCATGGTGCCTGTTTGCTATAATCTTTGTATGGACGCCGGTCCACTTCTGGGCTCTGGCGCTGCTGATCAAAGACGACTATGCATCGGTTGGCGTGCCGATGCTGCCGGTAGTGCGCGGCGACCGTGTCACCGTGGTGCAGATTCTGGGTTATGCCGTGTTGACATGCGTGGTCTCCATGGCGGGTGTGGTGGTGCTGATCCATACCGCGGCGGCCGGCGGTGGCTGGCTGCCGGCGTCTATTGGCGGGCTGGTATCAACAGCGGCCGGTAAGATGGATATCGGACTGCTGGCCTGCGCCGCCGTTCTGAACGTGCTGCTTCTTGCTCGAAGTTACCAACTTTGCCGCACGCCGGATCGGCCTCGCGCCTCCTCGCTGTTCCACTACTCCATGGCCTACCTCGCGCTGCTGTTTGTTCTGATGGCAATCGGGCATGCCGCTCATCTTTAGGGCGGCTGGGTAGAAGACGGTTGGCCGCGGTGGATCTTCCAGCTTGCCCTATAGTTGCCAGGCGATCGCGAACCGCCGGCTCGGTCGGATCGGAGGAGTCAAGGGCAACGGCCGAATGCACTCGTGCATACGCAGCTAATGGCCAATGCGTCCGGTGGCCGATTTGCAGCGCCTCGCTCCGTCATAGATGCCTTCCCGCTATCACCCTGAACGCGATGCGCTGCGCCCAGGCAGCGTAAAGGCACCTCAGTGGGCTTGTGCGGGTTCAACAGGCATGAGGACCTGATGTTACAGATGCTTCCGATTGGCTCTGGCAGCAAAAACAGTTACACTGTTTCGACCGGGTTGCACGCACTTTATATGCTATAGTGAATACATCATGCTGGTGAGTGCCCATTCGGCGCTGGGTATTCACCTTCGCTGCCGCTCCACCGGCAGCAGAGTGACCGCGTTCCAGTTCCAACCGTAGTGCGTTCGGTGGCAGGGGGAGTTCTGTTGCCGAACTTCGTGAAATAAAGTACAAATAGCGGCGCCCCTACCAGCGCGCCGACTGCGGTAGGTATAATCCACCCGCCGCAGCCAAATGTTTGGCCGTTTGCCGGCAATCCCCCGGAAGGACGCACGGCCCCGGTACGGCATGTGGCGCCCAGATGAATCGGACAAGGGCTTTTCTATGGCACAGGTATTTCCGCCCGCTGCAAATGTGCTAGCTCGCCTGAGCATTGGTGGCGGCGTGGCACTGGTCGCGGCAACCTTTGTACTCGGCAGCGGAATCACCCGAACCTCGTACAACACCAAGGTCAACGTGCCACTGAATCAGCCGATTCCGTTCAGCCACGAGCACCATGCCACGGAACTTGGCATCGACTGCCGCTACTGCCATACCACGGTGGAGACCTCCGCAACGGCAGGCGTGCCTCCAACACAGACCTGCATGAGCTGCCACTCGCAGATATGGACGAACAGCCCGCTGCTGGAGCCGATCCGCGAGAGCTACCGGACCGGCAAACCCATAGAGTGGAACAAGGTGAACGCCGTACCGGACTTCGTCTACTTCAACCACAGCGTCCACGTCAATGCCGGCCTTAACTGCAATTTATGTCACGGCCCGGTTCAGACCATGCAGCTGACCTACAAGGCGAAGACATTCTTTATGACCTGGTGTCTCGCCTGCCATCGTGATCCGGCGCAGCATGTTGGCGCCCGCTCCAAAGTGTTCAGCGTCTACCAGGACTACCAGCGCGGGATGGTGGATTCCCACGGAAATCCTGTGCCGGACGAGGAAAAATCGCTGCTGCTGGGCGATGGCTATACCCGCGGACCAAACGCTCTGGCAACGGCCAACCACTGGATGGCGGTTTACCACATCGACACCACGCAAAAGCAGCTTACGGACTGCTGGACCTGCCACCGGTAACACTTATGGAGAAGCCATTGCAGCCACGTTTGGATATTACGGGCATCCGTGAGAAGCTTGCCGGACGCACCGGGCGCGATTACTGGCGCTGTTTCGAGGAGATTGCTGAAACTCCGGAGTTTGTTGCGTTTCTTGAAGATGAGTTTCCGCAGCAGGCGCGCCCGCTGAGCCAGCCCGTAGACCGGCGGCAGTTCCTGAAGCTCTCGGGAGCCGGCCTCGCTCTGGCCGGACTCGCCGGCTGCCGGTACCTCCCTCAGCGCAAGATCGTTCCTTACGTGCAGCCACCGGAAGAAGTGGCCGTGGGCAAGCCGTCGTTTTACGCGACCGCCATTTGCGAAGACGGTTTTGCCGTCGGCGCCATCGCCACCAGTCGCGAGGGGCGACCCATCAAGGTGGATGGCAATCCGGCCCACCCCTTCAGCCTGGGCTCTACGGACGCGCTGACGCAGGCTTCGCTGCTGAACCTGTACGACCCCGGCCGCGCGCAGAGTGTGAGCAATGCCGGGCTGATAGCCACATGGGAAGAGTTCACCGCCGCGGCCCGGAACGTGGTTGCCACCGAGAAGGCGGGTAAGGGCGCCGGCATACGGATCCTGACGGAGACGGTGACCTCGCCGACGCTGGCGGCCCAGCTGACGCACATTCTGAACATGTTTCCGGCTGCCCGGTGGCATCAGTACGAGCCGGTGAACCGTGATAACGTTCGAGCCGGCGCCATCGGTGCGTTCGGGCGACCTGTCAACACGATCTACCGCTTCGACAAAGCGAACTGCATCCTGACGCTGGATGGCGACTTTCTGCTGACGATGCCCGGGCACGTACGCTATGCCGGCGATTTCGCAAGTCGGCGGCGCGTTCACGCGGGCGCCACCACCATGAGCCGGCTGTATGCCGTGGAGAGCTGCCCCACCGTCACCGGTTCGATGGCCGATCACCGGCTCCGCTCAACCCAGGCGGGAATTGAGCAGGCGGCCAGGATGATCGCGGCAGCGATGGGCGTGCCCGGTGTACCTGCCCCGGATCCAAACGGCCCGACCTTCGATCAGGGCTGGATAGCAGCGGTGGCGAAGGATTTGCTGGCCAACAAGGGCGCCGCCGTGGTGGTGCCTGGTGACTTTCAGCCGGCGCCGGTTCACGCACTGGCGCACGCGATGAACAGCCTGCTTGGCGCCTTCGGCCAAACGGTGGAACTCACCGATCCGCCACAGGCGAACTGGGTCGACGAACAGGCTTCTCTGAAGCAGTTGGTTGCCGACCTGAACCTCAACCAGGTACGCCTTCTGTTGATTCTGGGCGGCAATCCGGTAATGACCGCACCGGCAGACCTCGAATTTGCGAGCGCGCTGACACGGGCGCCGCTGCGCGCGCACCTGAGCCTGCAGGATGATGAGACCTCTGGCCTGTGCCAGTGGGGGCTGCCGGCTTCTCACTACCTGGAAGCCTGGAGCGATGCGCGCGCGCTGGACGGCACCGTCTCCATTGTTCAGCCGCTGGTCGAGCCGCTGTTTGACACACGCTCGCCCCATGAAGTGCTCTCCTCGATTTTCGATGAGCCGGCAACGGGGTTGGCCACGGTGCGCTCCTATTGGGAACGCACGCGTCCCTCCGCCGAATTTGACGCTTGGTGGGAGAAGACACTTCGAGACGGAATCGTCGACAAGAGCGCACTCGAGCCGCTCTCAGTTAGCCTGGCGGCGAATTGGGCCGCGGACCGGCCATCGATGGCACTGAATACTCCGGGCGGATTGGAGTTGATTTTCCGGCCCGATCCCAATATCTGGGACGGTCGAAACGCCAACAATCCGTGGCTGCAGGAGCTGCCGAAGCCGGTTACGCACCTGGTGTGGGATAACGCGGTGTTTGTCAGCCCCAAAACGGCCGAACGAATGCACCTGGCCACAGGCGACGTAGTGACGCTGGAGTACCGCGGGCATTCGGTGAAGGGACCCATTTCGGTACTGCCCGGTCATGCCGACGGATGCGCTACGGTTCATTTCGGCTACGGGCGCGAGCGTGGCGGCATGGTGGGGCTCAACATTGGATTCAACGCGTTTCAGCTGCTTACTTCCGACGCGCCATTTGGAGGCGCCGGCGCCCAGATAACGCCCACCGGCGACACCTACAGCCTGGTCTCAACACACTCGCGCGACGTGATCAAGTTTGAGCGCGATCCGCTGCAGACGATTACATTTGCCGACTTTTTGCAGAACCCAACCATGGGCCGCAATGAAGAAGCCACGGTGCCGCCCCCCGACGACCAGTCGCTCTATTCCGATGCGCAGCGCACCGACCACGCGTACAGTGGTTTCGGCGACTACCAGTGGGGCATGTCGATTGACAACAACCTGTGCATCGGCTGCAACGCATGCGCGCAGGCCTGCCAGGCAGAGAACAACATTCCAGTCGTCGGCAAAGATCAGGTGCGCCGCGCGAGAGAGATGAACTGGATTCGCATCGACCGGTACTACAAGGGCTCACTGGATGACCCCACCACCTTCTTCACACCGGTACCCTGCATGCAGTGCGAGTTGGCGCCATGCGAGCCCGTCTGCCCGGTCGGCGCCACGGTTCACAGCCATGAAGGGCTGAACATGATGGTCTACAACCGTTGTGTCGGCACCCGATATTGTTCCAACAACTGCCCCTACAAGGTACGGCGCTTTAACTTCTACAAGTACACCGCCGGCCAGCCCGACCATGCTCCCGGCAACTACGATATTCCCATTCTCCGTCTCTCGGCCAATCCCGAGGTTACCATTCGCGGGCGCGGCGTTATGGAGAAGTGCACCTACTGCGTGCAGCGCATCGATAACGCGCGCATTCAGGCGAAGAACGAACTGCGCCAAATCCGGGACGGCGAGATACTTACGGCATGCCAGCAAGCATGCCCCACCAACGCAATCGTGTTCGGCAACATCGCCGATCCGGCCAGCAAAGTATCACAACTGAAGAGTCAGCCGCACAACTACACGCTTCTGGCCGACCTGAATACGCGTCCACGTACCACGTACCTGAGCAAGGTAACCAATCCGAATCCGGAGATAGCAAATGCCTAGGACGCTCTGCCAACAGCGCTCCTCAATCGCAATCGGGGGAGCCGCCTGATGCAGCCGGATCTAACTGCCACGGGTAGCGCGCCCGCGCACGAACAGGGCTGCGACGAGATGATTCTGGGCAGCCACTCCCTGAGGTCGATCGACGAGAAGATCGGCGACATCGTCTTCAACCAGGGCAAGCATCCCGCCGAATGGTTTGTGGTGTTTGGCTTCGCCTTCATTCTCGTCAACGTGATGCTGGTGGCATTCAGCTACCTTATCTTCAAAGGCGTTGGCATCTGGGGCATCAACATCCCGGTGGGATGGGGATTTGCCATCATCAATTTCGTCTGGTGGATCGGAATCGGACACGCCGGCACGCTCATCTCGGCGATTCTGCTCCTGCTCCGCCAACAGTGGCGCAACTCCATCAACCGATTTGCGGAGGCTATGACCATTTTCGCGGTCATGTGCGCCGGCCTGTTCCCGCTATTTCATACGGGCCGTCCGTGGGTGGCCTACTGGCTGTTCCCCTATCCGAGCATACTCGGCGTCTGGCCGCAGTTCCGCAGCCCGCTGGTGTGGGACGTTTTCGCAGTTTCCACGTACATGACGGTCTCGATCCTCTTCTGGTATGTAGGGTTGATACCAGACCTTGGCGGGATGCGTGACCGCGCGCGAAACCCGATCGCAAGGTTCATTTTCGGCGTTCTGGCCGTCGGTTGGCGCAATTCTGCCAAGCACTGGTTCCGGTACGAAACGGCGTACCTTATTCTGGCCGGCCTCTCCACGCCGCTGGTGCTCTCGGTGCACTCCATCGTAAGCCTTGACTTTGCCGTGGCGATCCTGCCGGGCTGGCATACCACCATCTTCCCGCCGTTCTTTGTGGCGGGCGCCGTTTACGCCGGTTTTGCGATGGTGCTTTTGCTGGCGATACCGATCCGGAAGTGGTACCACCTGGAAGAGTTCATCACCGACCTGCACCTGGATTGGTGCGCCAAGGTGATGCTGGCCACAGGCATGGTGGTGTTTTACGGCTATCTGACGGAGCAGTTCTACGCATGGTACGGTGGAGACGTGCACGAGATGGCCACCATGCACAACGTGACGTTTGGCGCATACGCGCCGATCTACATCACGCTGCTGATCTGCAACGGCGTCATTCCACAGTTGTTATGGCTGAAGAAGGTGCGGTACAACCCCATCGCGCTCTTCCTGATATCGCTGGTGGTGAGCTTCGGCATGTGGGTGGAGCGGTTCGTAATCGTTGTGGTTAGCCTGCAGCGCGACTTCTTGCCCGCCATGTTCAGCATGTACTACGGCACGAAGTGGGACTATATGACCTTCTTCGGCACGCTCGGTTTCTTTACGTTTATGATGTTCCTGTTCATCCGCTTCGTTCCGATGATCAACATGGCGGAGATGAAGGACCTGTGGCACCGGATGCATGGTCGCCGGGCGTATGTGGCGGCAGATTCCATGGAGTCGGAGGAGCAGCTCGCAGACTGACCGGTTTGAACCGGTTGGCGGAAACACCGCGATGGAAAACACAGCGACAGCACAACTCTACGGCTTGACTGCCGAGTTCCGTACCGTGGAAGACCTTGCGGCGGCGGCGCGCTCGGCCTACGCCGCCGGATTCCGCAAAATCGATGCCTACACGCCGATGCCCAATCACGAGGTTGTGGAGGCGCTCCATTTTGACGACGCCAGGGTTCCATGGGGAATCTTTATTGCGGGCATCATGGGTGGTTGTTTCGGTTTCGTGATGCAGTGGTGGGTGAACGTGGCCGGCGAGGCGTTCAAGAGCTGGGCCCGGGTGCCCGGGCCGGCCGGATATGTATTGCGGTTTCTGGTGTGGGATTGCAGCTTTCCGGAAAACGTGGGGGGCAGGCCCTACTTCAGTTGGGTAAGCTTCATCCCCATCACGTTTGAATGCACCATCCTGTTTGCCGCGCTATTCGCCGTGTTCGGCTGCGTCTTCGGCCTGAACGGCTTACCGCGACCGTACCACTCGATCTTCAATGCGCCCGGCTTCGACAGAGCGTCCTCCGATCGGTTCTTCCTCTGCATCGAGGCGAACGATCCGAACTTTGACCGGCGCGCCACCTGGGGCTTTCTTGAAACGCTGAACGCCGACGCCATCGCCGAGGTGCCGGCATGACGCTCACCTTGATGCGGCGGCGTGGAACCGGAGCACGCGCGGTGCTGTTGATGGCCACCGCGGCGTTTTCATTGGGCGTGGTCGGCTGTCACATCGATATGTGGGAGCAGGAGAAGGTGAAGGCGCAGGCGCCGAGCGACTTCTTTGCCAACGGTCAGGGAGATCGGCCGTTGCCCGCCGGCACCGTGGCTCGGGCTGAGCCCTACAACCAGCTCTGGGCAGTGAACCCCGTTGTGAACAACGATATTCGCGTGGGCAATCCGATGTATACCGGCGTGAACGCGGCCGGCAAGCCAATCGACTACATACCGGATGAAGCGCTGCACGCGTTTCCAAGTTTCAAGGCGTTTCTGCAGCGCGGGCAGAGCCGCTTCAATATATTCTGCACACCGTGCCACAGCAAGATCGGAGATGGCAAGGGCATGATTGCGCTCCGTGGCTTCGCCCTGAGCCGGCCGCCGGCCTCGTATCATACAGACCGCCTGCGGAAGACGGCCCTTGGACAGTTCTATCTGACGATGACAAATGGATACGGTGCCATGTTCAGTTATGCGGCACGCATAACCCCGGTTGATCGGTGGGCGATTGCGGCGTATATTCGTGTTCTGCAGCGCAGCGAGTACTCGCCGGTTTCACTGGTGCCACCAGATGCGCAGAGTCAGCTGGGCCAAACCTACAACGCGCCGGCCGCGGCCCCGGTGCAGGAGTAATGCCGGTGCCGAATTTGCCTACTGGTTTTCGCAAATTGGGCCAGGCAGCGCCGATTCTGGCGCTGGTAGGCGCAGCTATTTTTGCAGTCGGCTTCATGGCCGCCAGGACGGATACGCTGGACCAGTTTTGGCAGGCCTACTTTTACGGCTGGCTTTTCTGGACCACGATTTCGCTTGGCTGCATGCTGTGGATGCTGGTTTTGCACACGGTAAAGGCCAAATTCGCATTTCCCGTGATAAGGCCGTTTGAAGTCGGCGCAACGATGCTGCCGCTGATGTTTGTACTTCTGATACCGATATTGGCCTTTGGCCTACCCTATCTATACCCCTGGGTGAACCACGTCCAGGTAGCGGCAAGCGTGCCGATGGCGCACCGCGCCGGCTATATGAATCCGGCCTGGTTCGCCATCAGAAACATCTTTTACTTCGCCCTGTTCGGGGCGATTACGTGGCTGCTGCGCCAATCCTCGAAACGGCAGGATAGTTCCGGTGATTTTGCCGAGAGCTGGTTTCGTTCGAGCGTGGCCGCGGTAAGCGTCGTCCTTTTCGTGCTTACCGTGACTCTGGCGATCACCGACTGGGTGATGTCGCTGGACCCGCTCTGGTTCTCAACAATCTACGGCTTCTTGTGGTGCGACTATGCCGGCCTGGGAGCCATGGCGCTTATCTGCGCCATGGTTGGCCTTCAATCTCGCGGCGAGCCATACCGCAGCGCGATGGATTATGATGTGACGCGTGACCTGGGCAACCTGCTTTTCCTGTTCATCATGGTATGGGGTTACTTTTCATTCTCGCAGTGGATCATCGTCTGGAGCGGCAACCTGCCGCACGAGATTCACTACTTCCTGATCCGTAACCAGGGCCAGCTGCTTCCCCTGGGAGCATTCATCGTGGTGGGCGAGTTCTTCGTGCCCTTCATCGCGCTGCTCTCCAGCCGGCTGAAGCGGACACCCAGAATGCTCGCCGGCATCTCACTGTGGATATTGATGATGCGCGTGCTTGAGCTGCATTGGGTGGTGATGCCGATGTGGCACCCCTATGTGCTGAACGTCACGGCGCTCGAAGTCGGCGCCTGGCTGGCATTTGCCGGCATCTGGTTCACGGCGTTCTCCATCGAGTTGAAACGAGCCGGCGTTGTGCCGCGACACGCAACCGCAGTGATGGAGGTGGCGCAGCATGCCTGAGCACCATGCTCCCGTAACGCCCATTCCGGGCGCACGCTATGAGGAGCGCGATATTGATCTCGGCGCGATCATCCGGTGGGTGATCGGCCTGTTTGTGGCAATGGGCTTTTCGGGTGCGGTGGCGCTCGGCATCTACCACCTGTTGGTGCAGCATTCCGCCGTGAATCCGTACGTAATCGCCGCACCGACCATGGCGCCGCCCGCGCCGGTCATCCAGGCGTATCCGCTGGAGGATATCCGGCAGTTCCGCCTGCACGAAGATCACGAGCGCCAGACGTACAAGTGGGTGAACCAGCAGAAGGGTGTTGTGCGCATTCCCATCGCCACGGCTCTGGCGATGGTGGCCGCGGAAGGGCCCGCCGCGCTGACCTCCAAGGCCGCGAGTACGCTGAATCCGCCGGCGGCCGCGCCGGAGCCGTCCGCCTCAGGGACAACGGGCAGCGCAACGCCGGGAGCGCCGACACAGCAGGCGCCTGTGTCGCAGCCCGGTACGGGCGGTCCGTAGCCGCCGGAATGGGAGTTGGTATGATTCGCAGTACTTCAGCAGCAGTCGTTTCGGGTCTGGCAATCTGCCTGGCCGGAGCAGCCGCGGCGCAACAGCCGGCAGTCACGGCGCAAACCATTGCGAAGGACGTTGGCTGGACGCAGCATCTTGGCGCTCAGGCGCCTCTTACTGCCATGTTCCGTGACGAAACCGGCAAGTTGGCGCCACTCTCCACTTACTTCCACCGGGGACCGGTTATTCTTATGATGCCGTTTTACCGGTGCCCTGGCGTTTGCACGCTTGAGCTGGATGTGCTGACCAAAACCCTTCAATCTCGCCTGCTTGGATTCACGCCCGGGAAAGAGTTTCAGGTGGTGGTGCTCAGCATCGATCCGCAGGAAGGCTCCAACCTGGCAGCGGCCAAGAAGGCGGAGTACGTTGGCCTGTACGGCAAGCCGCAAACGGCCGACGGCTGGCACTTTCTGACCGGTTCGTACGACCAGATCCTGCGCCTTACCAACGCCGTGGGTTTCCACTACATGTATGATGCGAAGACCGATCAGATCGCGCATCCCGCAGGCATGGTGGTTCTGACGCCAAGCGGTAAAGTATCGCAATACTTCATGTTCAAGAGCGGGATTTTCCCGCCGCACGACCTTCGTCTGGCGCTGGTTCAGGCGTCATCCGAGAAGATTGGTTCGCTCTCCGATTCCGTGCTGCTCTACTGCTGCAGCTTTGATAGCGCGACGGGCAAGTACGGTTTCGCGGTGCAAAAGCTGCTTCGGATCGGTGGCGTGGCTACGGTGGCCGGAGTAGCCGGGTTTGTAGCCATGGCGATTTGGACCGATCGAAAGCACCATCAACCACGGGCTCCGCACGACGAGCCAACCAGCGGCGACGAGCCGCCGATCGAATGAAAGCGAAGTTCACGCAAAAGGTGCGCAGGGAGTCAAGCGAGTGCTAGGCAACTTTCGCTGGGCGCCGGACCAGGCGTCGACCATGGCCCCGAAGATCGATCTGCTGCTGAGCGCAATACTGCTGCTCACGGTACTTTTTACTGCGGGTGTCTTCATCTGTCTTCTCGTGTTCTCGATCAAATACCGGCGTGGTTCACGCGTCGACCGTTCCAGGCCGCACAATGAGAACCTGATACTGGAGATCACGTGGTCCGTCATCCCGCTGATTCTGGGCCTCTGCATCTTCGGCTGGGGCGCCGATCTCTTCGCCCAGGTCCGCCAGGCGCCGCCAAATGCCATGCAGGTTTACGTTATCGGGAAGCAGTGGATGTGGCACATCCAGCATGCAAACGGCGTACGAGAGAACAATGAGCTTCATGTACCACTCGGGGTGCCTGTCAAACTCACCATGATCTCGCAGGATGTGATTCACGACTTTTTTGTGCCGGCGTTCCGCCTGCATCAGGACGTCATACCGGGTCACTACACCAGCGAGTGGTTTATCCCAACCGAGATCGGCCAGTTTCCGTTCTTCTGTTCGCAGTACTGCGGCACCAACCATTCGGAAATGACCGGCGTGGTTACCGTAATGCAGCCGGCTGCGTTTGCACGATGGCTGGACAGCGGCGGCAACACGGCGCGCATGCCGCAATCGATGGAGGCCGCCGGCAAGCAGGTCTTCGACCACAAGCTCTGCGGTTCGTGCCACGGGCCAACCGATACGCCCCAGGGACCTTCGCTTGTGGCAATATACGGCACCCAGCGCAAGCTGAATACGGGGCAGTTTGTGATGGCCGACGATGCGTACCTGCGTGAATCCATCACCGATCCGTACGCCAAAATCACCGCCGGATATCAGGATTCGATGCCGCAGTATCCCGAGCTGACCGAAGATCAGATTCTGCAGCTGGTGGCGTACATCAAGTCGATGGGCGGCGGGATAACGCAGAGTGAGGCAAACAAGGCGATTGTCCAGGCCGCGATCGTGAATGCGAAGAGCCCGGGTAAAGCCGGTAAGCCTTAACAGCGGGCAGCCCGGAATGGATCAGAGAAGCGAGATGGATCGAGGATTATGAGCGACATAACCGCCAACCCCGGTGATATACCGGGCGCAGCGCCCGGAACGCGAGAGACCTATCTGAACTGGCGCAAGACCGTCGCGTCATGGCTGCTGACGGGCGATCACAAACGCATCGCGGTGATGTACATCATCTCGATCACGTTCATGTTCTCGCTGGGTGCTGCGGCCATCGGCCTGGTGCGGATCGAGCTGACTTCGCCGCACGGCCTCTTCATGACGCACGAAACATACAACCGTATGTTTTCGATGCACGGCATCCTGATGGTCTTCTTCTTCCTGGTGCCATCGATTCCGGCCACGCTCGGCAACTTCCTGGTACCGATCATGATTGGCGCGCGCGACCTGGCCTTTCCACGGCTGAACCTGCTGAGCTGGTACCTGTACATCATCGGCGCTGTATGCGCGGTAAGCGCCATGGCGTTTGGCGGCGTGGATACCGGCTGGACGTTCTACACGCCCTACAGCGCGCTGAGCAACTCGAACGTCGATCTGACGATTATCGGCGTGTTTATTGCGGGCTTCTCATCCATCGCCACCGGCATCAACTTTCTGGTGACGATCCACAAGATGCGCGCTCCCGGGCTCACCTGGTTCCGGCTGCCACTTTTTGTATGGGCCATGTACGCAACCAGCATCATCATGGTGCTTGGCACGCCGGTTGTGGCCATCACCCTTTCGCTGGTACTGGTGGAGCGCGTGCTGCACATCGGTATCTTCAACCCGGCCCTCGGTGGCGACCCGGTGCTGTTCCAGCATATGTTCTGGTTCTATTCGCACCCGGCAGTCTACATCATGATTGTGCCGGGTATGGGGGTAGTGAGCGAGTTGATCGCCTGCTTCTCGCGCAAGCGGATATTCGGCTATCACTTCATCGCATTTTCCAGCATCGCCATCGCCATCCTCGGGTTCTTCGTCTGGGGCCACCACCTGTTTGTGACGTCGCAGTCGATGTATGCCGGCATGTTCTTCTCGCTAGTGAGCTTTGTGGTGGCAGTTCCATCGGCGATCAAAGTGTTCAACTGGACGGCGACCATCTACAAGGGTCGGGTGTGGATGACGGCGCCGATGCTCTATGCCCTGGGCTTTATCGGGCTGTTCACCATCGGCGGCCTCACCGGCCTGTTTCTGGCGACCCTTGGCAGTGATGTGCATCTGCACGATACGTACTTCGTAATTGCGCACTTCCACTATGTCATGGTCGGCGGCGCCATCCTGGCCTATCTGGGTGGCATGCACTTCTGGTGGCCGAAAATCACGGGCAAGCTGTACCCCGAGGCGATAGCGCGGGTGGCCGCTATCATCTCGTTCATCGGATTCAACCTCACGTTCTTCCCTCAGTTCATCGTAGGGTATCTGGGTAATCCACGGCGCTACCACTTCTATCCACCGGAGTTCCAGGTGTGGCACGTCCTCTCCACCGCCGGCGCCTCTGTACTGGCCGTTGGCTATTTCATCCCACTCTGCTACTTCCTGTGGTCGCTGAAATACGGTGAGGACGCCGGGCCGAATCCATGGGGGGCCATCGGCTTGGAGTGGATGACTCCGTCGCCGCCCCCATCGCACAACTTTGATGAACTGCCGGTGGTAACGTGGGAAGCCTATTCCTACGACTCCGAGGATATGAACGAACCACCCACGCAGATGGACCTGGCGATAGAGCGCGCAACGGGTGGACGCTACCGCCGGGCTGAAACCGAAACGCGCGGCGAAGGAGAATAGCTTCCGCATGAGTTCCGAAGCCATCGAAGGTCACCACGGAGCCGCCGCCGCGGTCCATGATGAGGATCTGCACCATCAGTTTGAGGATATGGCGCAGCAGAACGACGCCTACGTCGTTGGAATGTGGACATTTCTGGTAACGGAGGTCATGTTCTTTGGCGCGCTCTTCCTGGCGTACCTCGTCTACCGGAGAATGTTCCCGGCAGCGTTTGTCGAGGCTCACGAAGAGTTGAATGTAACGCTGGGTACCGTCAACACTCTGGTGCTGCTCACCAGCAGCCTTTCCATGGCGATGGCGGTCTATTTCGCGCAGATCCGCCAGCGCGTCAAGTCGATGGGCTGCATCGCGTTTACGATGCTATGCGCCATAACGTTTCTGGTAGTGAAGGGCTTTGAGTGGAAGGCGAAATTCGAGTCGCACCACGTTCCGGGCTTCGCCTTCAAGTGGACGGGCCAGACGCCCACCGGGCAGGCCGAGATGTTCTTCAATCTCTACTTTGCGATGACCGGTCTGCACGCGCTCCATGTGATCATCGGTATCGGGATCATGGCTGTGCTGCTGGTACTCATGAAGATGGACCACAAAGCGGTACGGTACTATATGCCGATAGAGATGACGGGGCTCTACTGGCACTTCGTCGACATCGTCTGGATATTCCTGTTCCCACTCTTCTATCTCATTCCGAAGCACTGAGGCGCCAACTGCGATGACAGATATGGAACACGAGCACGCCCAGCACAGCCACCACGTAACGCCCCCTTACGTCTACTTTGTGGTCTACGTTCTGCTGGTGATTTTGCTGTTTGCCACGGTTGGAGCGTATAAGGTGGATCTTGGCGCAGGGAATAATGTAATTGCGATGGTTATCGCCGCGATCAAGGCGGTACTGGTTGTGCTGTTCTTTATGCAGGTGAAGTACAGCAGCAAGCTGACGTGGGTATGGGCCAGCCTGGGTTTCGTGTGGCTGATTGTGCTCTTCTCCACCCTCGGTGATTACATCGCCCGCGGCTGGCTGCCGGTCCGCGGCTGGCAGTAAGCGCGGGCCGCCGGGTCGCCCACGGCTTTGAGACCGGCTCCGGCTGCCCACGGCAGGTCGTGAATGTTTCCACCGACCGTATTCCAGTGCACGCCCAACTTTAGCGCGGCGCGGGAGCCGGCGGTGGTTCAAGCCATCGTGCAGTCGATTGCCAAAACGCCCGGCGTATGCGTTATCGACTGGTCCGCCGATGTGGAACACAACCGGTCGGTGGTTACGTTTCTGGCTGCCGACCAGGCAGTGCCCGCTGCCGCGGCGGCGCCGGCAATCGTGGCAGCGCGCCTCATCGACCTTCGCGCGCACACCGGCGCCCATCCGCGATTTGGCGCCATGGATCTGTTCCCTGTCACGCCGCTGCTCGCGGAGTCGCGACCGGCTGCCGTGGAACTGGCAATGGAGGCAGGCCGCCGCATCTCTGAGGCCGCACGCGTGCCGATCTACTGGTACGGCTGGTGTGCGCAACCGGCGCGCCCCGCTGATCTCCCGCAAGTACGCCGCATGGCCAGGCTCTGGCTGCGGAGCGACCGCACCTCCGGTGACGCGCCGGACCTGGCTCCGGAACTGTACAGGGCTGAAACCGGCATAACCATGGTGGCCGCACGAGGGCCCCTGGCTGCATGGAACGTGAACCTCGCGACAGAGGATATCGGTATAGCGCGCGAGATCGTTCAGCGGATCCGGCGGAGTCGCAGCACGCTGCCTGAACTGAACGGCGTCCGGGCCATGGCCGTTGCGCTTCTATCCCGCGCATGCGTTCAGGTCTCGATGAATGTAACCCGTGCGGGCGAAACGCCGCTGCCGCCCATCTACCGGTTTATCGGCGCCGTCGCCCGCCAGCTGGGCTGTGAACTTTTGGAGAGCGAGGTCGTCGGCGTGATACCGCGGGCGGCCCTGGGTGGGGAGGGACCGGAGGCCGCCGGCTGGCGGGGCTACGCGCCAGGCCAGATCCTCGAGACGTGGGAAGAAGCCGCGTGGGGCCTCACTTCACCAGGCGGATAATGGCTTCGGCCAGCGCCACGGCATCGTGGCGGACGACGTCGGTCTGGCTTATGTAGTTGCCGACCACCGTACGGTAGCCTCGCGCCCGGATGCGATCGGCATCCGGTTCCACCAGTATCGAACCTGTCTGGCGGTATTTGTCCAGCAGATTTGCGCGGGGTTGGCCATTGTTGACGAGCACCACGTTGCATACCTTCAACCCGCAGTGGCGCTCAATGGCGTCTACGTGGTCCGAGGCTGTGAAGCGATCGGTTTCGCCAGGCTGCGTCATTACATTGCACACATAGACCTTGACAGCAGACGAACGGTGAAGCGCTTCGGCCATGCCATGCAGCAGCAGGTTTGGCAGCACGCTGGTGAAGACGCTGCCGGGCCCCAGCACGATGACATCCGCCGACTCTATCGCCTCCAGTACCTCAGGAAGAGGACAGGTGTCATTCGGCATGATCGACATCCGCTTTATTGCCAGTGGTGAACCGGCAATGGTGGTTTCGCCCTCAATAACGCTGCCATCTTCCATCTCAGCCTGCAGCTTCACGGCATCAGCCGTCGATGGGATAACACGGCCACGGATATTGAGGACGCGGCTGGTTTCGGCAACCGCGCGTTCAAAATCACCGCCGTTGATGGCGCACATCGCCGCGATCAGCAGGTTGCCAAAGCTGTGATCGCGCAGTCCATCTCCCACGTTCCGGGCGCCGGCCGCAGCGCCGGCTCGCATATCGGTGTTCCCAAACCGGTACTGCAGCAGGCGCGTCATCTGGTCTTCCGCGTCGGCCAGGGCAACGAGGCAGTTGCGGATATCACCGGGTGGCAGAATGTTGAGCTGCTTGCGGAGGCGTCCGGATGAGCCGCCGTCATCCGATACCGTGACGATTGCGATGATGTTGCTGCTGAAGCGCTTGAGGCCCCGCAACATGGTGCTGAGGCCGGTACCACCGCCGATAACCACAATTCGGCGCCCGCGCGAAAGACGCGACTGCTCGCTGAGCGCACTCAGGAGCTTATCGCCCTTCATATCGGGCCGGATAGCCGCTACGATCGCCGTGGTGAATCGCCAGATACTGACGAGAAAGAGGAGAATGCCGACGGTCGTAAGCAGAATGCCGGCCGACTGCGGCTGGATGCGCAGGTGACTGAGCGTGGTGAATCCCGGCAGATCGGTGGCCGCGTGGCGCGTTCTCCGGAGCCACCGGATTCCGACCAGGATGGTGATGCCCATGCAGACGCCTGCAAGGCCAATAATAGCAAGCACCAGCCAGCGCTTCACGCGCAGCCCAGGCGCCAGAATTCGCATGGCGCTCACCACGCGGCCCATCAACGACCGCGCGATTTCCGGGCTGTTTTGCCCTGCGCATCCTGCGTTGGGCCAGCCGCCTCATTACCGCCTGTCCAGGTCTGCTCGTCCACTTCCGGCCGGCTGGCGTTCAGGTCTCTGTGTATAAGCACCGTTTCGTATCCATCGCCTCGCAGCCGCTCCTCGAGGTCGATCGCCAGCGTGATCGAGCGATGCTGGCCGCCGGTACAGCCGATCGCGACGTTGAGATAAGCCTTGCCCTCACGGATATAAGCCGGCAGCGCGAACGCCGTAAGTTCGTACATGCGGTCAAAGAATCCGGTAAAAAGCGGGTCGGCGTGTACGTATGCAGCCACGCCGGCGTTGCGGCCATCCAGCGCCTGCAGGTGCGGCACATAGTGCGGATTCGCCAGAAAGCGCACATCAAAGACCAGGTCGGCGTCAATCGGCAGCCCGTGTTTAAAGCCGAATGAGGTTACAGTGACGAGAAGGCTGCTGTGCCGGCCGCCGGCCCACGCGTCGAGCATCGCTTCCCGAAACTGCGCGGCTGTCATCTGGCTGGTATCCAGGACCCTGTCGGCGATCGCGCGCGCATGCGCCAGCAGGCGAAACTCGGTCGCAATCGCCTGGGCAATTCCAGCAGGAGCGCCATCCTGGGTTTTCCGGAAGAACGGGTGCGGTCGACGCGTCTCTTTGAACCGACGAATGAGCGTCTCTTCGGAACTATCCAGGTAGAGCAGATCGGTCTGTATGCCGTGCTCCCTCAACTCCGCTATATACCGCTGCAGGCCGGCAAACGGCGCGCCACACCTCGGATCCACGACCACGGCCATCTGCCGTGTTTTGATCGACTGGCAGTACTCTGCCAGTTCGGGAAGCATACTGGGCGGCAGATTGTCTGCCGCGTAGAATCCGGCGTCTTCCAGGCAGTTCAGAGCAAGCGTCTTTCCGGCTCCGGATGGGCCGGTGATGATGAGGCACTTCATGGGGAGCTTTCGGCGGCACGTGTCCTACGACGATTATCGCACAATCCTGCGACTTTGAACGAAGCGATAGCCGCTTGCATGCAGCCCCGAATCTATTTTTCTGTTTTCCTTGACTTGCATGTACAGGCCGTGTATACTGCTCGCGAAGGTTTGCACCTCTAAAGACATGGAAGCCTGTTCGCCCACAGGCATTGCGATTGGTCCGTTCCCTGGTCCTCCCCGCTTCGCCCAAGGCCACGATCCTGCTCAACCCGAGGTGACTCACTTTTCCGTGCCGGCATGTGCCGGTGCGTCTCTGGTTCTGTGTCTTAAGGAGATCGTGCGGATATGGCAAAGCGGATTTATGTGGGCGGACTGCCCTACTCGGCGACGGAAGAGGACCTCGAGAGCCTTTTCGCGGCCGCCGGCAAAGTGACCGATACGGTGATCGTCACCGATCGCTACACCGGTCAGGCTCGTGGGTTCGGCTTCGTAGAGATGGCGTCGGACGATGAGGCCGACAAGGCAATCAGCCAGCTGAACGGCGCACAGATGGGCGGTCGCACGCTCACCGTGAACGAGGCCAAGCCGCGGGACGACCGTCCCGGCGGTGGTGGCGGCGGCGGTGGCCGTGGTGGCAGTGGTGGCGGCGGTGGCGGGCGCGGTGGCGACCGGTACTCCGACAAGGGCTTTGGCAGCGGCGGTGGTCGCTGGTAGGTCGCCCGGACGAAAACTCACACGGGTTGTGTCAGCCGCGCCATTGCGGCTGACATAGCGGGTCAAGTTCCTGGAGCCGGTTGGCGACTGTGCGGCACAAACTGCAAGTAGCGCCGGTCGAGCTGTCTGTGTGAGCGCACTCCTCATGATTGGCGGGCATCCGGCGGTAATACCGCCGGATGCCCATTTTTATTGGTCGCCGGTTATTACCAGCCGCGGAAACCGCAGTCTCGAATGAAACCGATCAAGCGCCTCGCCGCGGTCGCCACGCTTTCTGCTTTCGCCACCGTAGGCGCGGTATCTGTCGGCTCACCGTTACGCACCAGAGCAAACCTCAAAGGCGACACTCGGTTTGGCATAACGCGGTTCCCTTATGACCTCACGGTGGCTGCCGTGATCAAGTCGCAAGCGATTGCCGACAGCGCCTCCACGCTCCTGCCGGTTCATCTGGATGACGGAGTGCCCTGGAAGCAGCTTCTTGCCCACCAACCGCTGCCACCGGCCATGCAGGCCGATTGGCGCCGAATCGCCGCATCGGTTCCGATCGGACGGCCGGTCTACGTTGGATTGGCTTGTCTGGCAGCAGACCGCTTGAATCTGGCTACCGGTACCGATGGTCACAAGCATCTGCCACTGCCCGCCGCGCTGATCGGCGCTCCGTTGGATAGTCCGATAGTCAGACACGCGTGGCTGGCATACGCACATGATGCGATCTCGGCATTTCATCCACGCTGGTTAAACCTGGGGATCGAAGCCGGCGAGGGGCTGCTGGCAAACCCGGTCCGCTGGCGCCAGTTTACGGCCCTCTACTCCTGGGTGAGAGCAGCGCTCAAGCGGTCCAATCCCACAGTGAGCACCGGCATCTCATTTGGCCTCAACTGGCTCCGCGTACCCGTGTACGCTGCGCGCGCGCGTCCGCTGGTGAATAACAGCGACTTCCTGGGACTGAGCTTCTATCCTTCTGCGTCTGCATTTGATTTGAAGATCGGCCTGCCCGTCGGCGGACCCGGCAGAGCCGCATGGACCACTCCGCTGGATTGGGTGCACTCGTGGGCGCACAAGCCGATCGCGCTATGCGAAACCGGATATGCATCCCGCGACTGCACCGTACCGCAGTACCACCTGCATCTCGCCGGAAACGTGCGGCTGGAGGCAGATTACGTACACGATCTGTTCCAGATCGCAAGGAAGGACCACTATCTGTTCGTGGTATGGTTCCTTGCGGTGGACTATGACGCCCTCTACCACCGCGTGGGCCATGGTCAGGACGCCATGAAGATCTGGCGGAATATGGGGCTTTTTGACAGTGCCTTGAAGGCAAAGCCGGCCTGGTCGGCGTGGATGGCCGGATTACACAACCGATAGGCACAAGAACCGGATTCTGGCTGTGGCCCGATACTCCGTACTCGCTTCTGGTTGACATGCGTGCTGAATTTGGCGATAATGTTGATTGACTGGTCAATCACGAATTAACCCGGTGGTGGCATGGCAGGTAGACGCGAAGCGGCGCGCGACGAGCGACGGCGCCAGATTGTGGATGGGGCGCTGCGGGTGTTTGCGTCGCGAGGATTCTTGGCAGCCACAAATCGTGATATCGCAATGGCGGCAGGTATCGGCTCGCCCGGGCTCATCTACCACTACTTTGCCAGCAAAGGGGAGCTGCTTCGCGCAGTGATTGAACGCCACTCTCCGCCTTTGCAGCTGCTGGCCCACCGCGAGGAGATATCCGCATTGCCGGTAGAAGCAGCGCTGCGCCGGATCGGCAGCGCCTTCATCCAGGCGGTCAATGATGACCAGATCGGGCCATGCATGCGGATGATGATTGGCGAAGCCTCGCGCTCAACGGAGTTTGCCGCGCTTCTTAGCGAGGTCGGGCCGATGCCTCTCTGGCGGTTTCTGGCCGGGTATCTCGGTGACCGGATGGCGGCCGGCCTCCTGCGTCCCGAGGACCCGGATGCCGCTGCGCGCTGCTTTATCGGGCCCCTCGTCTCCTACATGGTTCAGCGGCGGGTGCTCTGCCAGGCTGCGGCAGCCGAGCTCGATACCCACGAGCTGCTTGAGACGACGATCCGTATATTTCTGCACGGAATGCAGCTGCCTGCCGGCGCCGCGGCTGCACTACCCGGAGCGTCGCGATGAAACTCTTGAATCCGAAGTTGATCGTTCCTGTCGTCCTCGTAACGGCGCTCGGCGCCGCCAGCTGGTATGTGGAAGCCCAGCGCACTCAGGAGCGGAGCGTGCTTTCGGGCTTTTTCGAGAGTCAACCCTGCGTCGTCGCATCGCGGGTGACGGGCCGCGTACAGCAGCTGCTGGTTACGGAGGGCGAAGCCGTGCGAGCCGGCCAACCACTCGCCCTGCTGAACGCTGCGCCGGACGACGCGTTGCTGAAGCAGAAGCTGGCGCTGGAGGGGCAGGCCGCGGCGGCGCTACGGGAGGCGGTACGCGGGCCCCGGAGAGAGGATATTACACGGCAGTCGGCCGCGGTTGCGGAGGCGCAAGCCAATCTGGCGGCTCTTACAGCCGGCACGCGCCCGGAGGAGATTGCGCAGCAACGGGCACGGCTGGCTCAGGCTCAGGATGCCCTGCGGAAACTGCTTGCCGGTCCCCGACCGCAGGAGGTAGCACAGGCCCGCGCGCTGGCGCACAGCGCTGCCGCCCAGCTTGCGGCGGCGCGCCGTGGCCCGACTCAGCAGGAGCGTGCCGAGGCTGCCGCAAGGCTGCAGGGCGCCAGGGCACAGGAACAACTGGCCCGCGCCGACGCGGCGCGCTACGCGGCACTGTACGCGCAGCAGGCGATCAGCCGGCAGGCATACGATCAGGCTCAGGCAGCTCTCAAATCGGCGGTAGCGAACCGTTCGGCGCTGCAGCAAGCATTTATCCGTGCCGCAAAGGGCACACCTGCCGATGAGTTGCGCCAGGTTCAGCAGCAGGCTGCTGCGGCGCAGGCGGCGCTTTCACTGGTGCTGGCGGGAGCGCGCAGCCAGGATATTGCCGCTGCGCGCGCGCTGGTGGCACAGCAGCAGGCCGCCCTGATCGAGATGGTTCACGGTCCGCGACCGCAGGACATTGAAGCGGCCCGCGCGCGCATGGCGCAGCAGCAGGCGGCACTGAACGAGCTGCTTGCCGGCAGCCGCCCGGAGCAGATCGCGCAGGCAAGAGCTGCGCTGGCTGCGGCCTCCGCCGCGGCAGAGAGCGTTGCAGCGAGCGTGCATGACAGCGTTGTGCGCGCTCCGGAGGCCGGCGTCATACTGAGCGTTCCCGTGTCCGTCGGCGACCTGCTGCCGGCCGGGGCGGAAGTGATGAAGATGGAGGACCCGACCGACATCTGGGTCCGCGTCTACATCCCTGAGACCGAGCTATCGCAGGTGAGCCCGGGCGACGCCGCGACGCTGCGGTGCGATGGCATTGCGCAGCCGGTCGGCGCTGTTGTAGAGAGTGTTTCGCCAACCGGCGAGTTCACTCCCGTGAATCTGCAGACGCCTGAAGAGCGCGGAAAGCAGGTTTTCGGCGTACGGTTGCGGCTGAAGCCGGCCGACCCGCGCGTGAAGGCCGGAATGTACGCGACCGTGGTCAAGCTCGGGAGCTGGACGCCCTAGCCGGCCATTACCGCCATGACACCCACGTCAAACGCTATTGAAGCGCTGGCGCTTACCCGCCGCTTTGGCGCGGTTACGGCCGTGGACGCCGTCTCATTTACGGTTGCGCCCGGCAGTATCTTCGGCTTCCTTGGGCCGAACGGCAGCGGCAAAACCACCTGTATGCGGATGCTTTGCGGCGTGCTTACGCCAACATCGGGCACGGCGACGGTAAGCGGCCACGATGTGGTGCGCAATCCCGAAGCGGTAAAGCGCTCGATCGGTTATATGAATCAGGCATTCAGCCTCTACCGCGACCTTACAGTATCGGAAAATCTGGACTTCTTCGGCGGTATTTACGGACTGAGTGGCGCAAATCTGCGGCAGCGCAAAGAGGCAGTGGCCAACCTGGTCGGTATCGTGCCATATATGGATCGCCAGAGCCAGTTTCTATCCGGCGGCTGGAAGCAGCGGCTGGCGCTTGCTGCGGCGCTAATCCACGAGCCGGAGATTCTGTTTCTGGATGAACCTACGGCGGGTGTTGATCCGGTTGCGCGACGGCTGCTGTGGGATTTGCTGTTTGAGTTGGCCGCTGCCGGCAAAACCCTCTTTGTAACCACGCACTACATGGATGAAGCCGAGCGCTGCAGCCAGATCGCCTACATCTATATGTCCCGGCTGATGGTGCACGGAACACCGCAGGAGCTGAAGTCGCTGCCGGCCGTGTCACCAGCCGGAACGCGACGCGTCGCTATTGAATGCGATGCCACAGCGGCGGCGCTCTCGGCTGTAAAGCAGCAGCCATTCGCTCTGGATGCCACCCTCGTGGAGGCCGAGGTGCACATGCAGGTACCCAACACCACCAGCGATGCGGATCTGCTGGCCTTTTTGCATGAACACGGCATAAGGGATGCCGCTATTCGTCCGGCGACGCCACTGCTGGAAGATGTGTTTGTTACTCTGACGCGCGCTCAGGACCAGAAGGCGTGAGAGCGGCGCTTTTCGGCTTCAGGCGAATCCTGCTCAAGGAGTTCCTGCATATCAGCCGTGACCGCACGACGCTCGTGTTCGCGTTGGTAGTTCCGCTGCTGCAGTTGGTGCTGTTCGGCTACGCGATCAACTTCGACGTTCGGCATGTACGTACGGTTGTGGTCGATATGGATCACTCCGCGGAGAGTGCAGCCTATATCCGGCGTCTCCAGAGTACCGAGGAGTTGGCTGTGGTGCGGTACGCGGCTACGCCGGAGGCTGCGGTGGAGGCGCTGCGAAGGAACGACGAGCGTGTGGCAGTGATTATTCCCGCCGATTTCCACCGCAGATTCGGTACGGGAAAGCCGGCGGTTGTGCACGTTCTCATCGACGGCAGCGACGGCCAGGTTGCCGGCCCCGCCCGCTCGGCAATTGCCGGTGAAAGTGGCGCCACCGGACCGGCTGCGGTGGATGCACGCGTCGATGTCCTCTTCAACCCCGACATCCGCACCGCCATCTACACTATTCCCGGCCTGGTGTGCGTGCTGCTCCAGTTGGTCACGGTTTCCCTCACCAGCTTCAGCCTTGTGCGTGAGCGGGAGCAGGGAACATTGGAACAACTCATCGTAACGCCGGTGGGCCGGCTGGGGCTGATTCTCGGTAAGATTGCTCCGTACGCCCTGTTGGCGCTGGCCGAGCTGGTTGCCATCGTGTTCCTCGGCAGATTGATCTTCGATATCGAGATAGCCGGCAGCTTTCTGCTGCTGATGGTGCTCTCGGTTCCGTTCATTCTGGCGGCGCTCTCGATGGGCCTGTTCATCAGCACGACGGCCCGCAATCAGGTGCAGGCGATGCAGATGACGATGCTCACAACCATGCCATCCATTCTGCTCTCCGGTTATATCGCCCCGCGCGAAACGCTGCCGGCGCCTCTATACATCATCTCCGACCTGTTTCCTGTCACCTGGTTTATTCAGATCAGCCGGGGCATTATGGTGCGCGGAGCGGGTATTGCCGACCTCTGGACCTCCGTCATTCCGCTCACACTGATCGCGGTTGCTCTTATTGCGGCAGCCACACTGCGGTTCCACAAGAGTGCCGAATAGCGACTATTCCGCACCAGGCCGTTACCAGGCCGATTGTATGGTAACCTGTTCTGCCTCGTTTCGCTGTACCCGGAGCACTTTGCGTTGGAATCGCCGCTTATCACCTGTAGAGACCTGACGCGCGTCTACCGTGTTCACGAGCGCGAGTCGGGCGGTGTCGCCGCCGTTGGCAGCCTGTTCAAGCGTAAGTGGAAGCTGGTTCCGGCGGTCACCGACTGCACCTTTGACCTGGCGGAAGGCGAAATCGTGGGCTTTCTGGGTCCCAACGGCGCCGGCAAAACCACCACGCTGAAGATGCTCTCCGGGCTTCTATTCCCCACATCCGGCGAAGCGCATGTTATGGGCCATGTGCCCTGGAAACGCGAGCCGGCGTTTCTGCAGCGCATCGCCATGGTGATGGGCAATCGGCAGCAGTTGATGTGGGATATACCGGCGATGGATTCGTTTCTGGTGAATCAGGCGATCTACCAGGTGCCGGAACAGCAGTTTCGCGCAACGGTGAGCGAATTGGTGGAACTCCTGGAGCTCGGCGACCTGATCAAGAAACCGGTGCGCGGCCTGTCGCTGGGCGAGCGGATGAAGTGTGAGCTGGCTGCATCGCTGCTGCACAGTCCGCCCGTGCTGTTTCTGGACGAGCCAACGCTGGGCGTGGACGTGACGATGCAGGGCCGCATCCGCCAGTTTATTGGCGATTACAACCGGAAACGCGGGGCCACCATCCTCCTGACCAGTCACTACATGGCCGATGTGACGGCCCTCTGTAAACGTGTTATCGTGATCAACACCGGACGGATTCTCTATGACGGCGAGCTCAGCGCCCTGGCCGAGCGGATTGCGCCGTTCAAGCTGATCAAGATCGACTTTGAGCAGCCTGCAACACAGGCACTCTGCAGCCGGTATGCAGAAGTTGTTGTCAGCAGCGCCAACAGCGCCACGCTGAAGGCTCCGCGCGCCGACGCGGCCGGCGTGGTCGCACGCATCATCGCGGACCTGGCGCCGATGGACCTTACGGTGGAAGATCCTCCCATTGAGGAGATCATCCAGCAGGCGTTCCGGCCGGAGCCGGAATGAGTCGCGGACTGCGATACTGGCTGAACACCTACCGCGAGTTTTTACGCGTGGAGGTGGCGCTGTTTGTGCAGTACCGGTTTGCCATGATGATCTGGGCCGTTTGGGGCCTCGTTGGGCCGTTGGTCTCACTGGCGGTATGGGACGCCGCAGCAGCGTCGCGCGGCTCCGCGATACGCGGCGCCAACGGCGGAGCATTCGCCACCTCAGATTTCGCCGCTTACTTTCTGACCTTCATGGTCTTCTCGCACATCACCATGTCGTGGGACGCCGAGGACTTTGCTTTTCGCGTCCGTAACGGCAATCTTTCGCCGAGGCTGCTCAAGCCCATAAACCCGATTCACCGCGACGCCGCGTCGAACGCTGCGTTCAAGGTGACCACCGGTGCAATGATGCTCCCGTTGTGGATCGCGCTGTTCTTGATCCTGCGTCCCACCCCCCCGGCAAGCGTCGCCGGTCTCCTGTTGGCGGTTCCCGCGCTCACGCTGGCAGCGGTACTGCGGTTCCTGCTGCAGTACTCTTTGGCGATGCTGGCATTCTGGACGACTCGGGTCGAGGCCGTCAACCAGTTCTACTACACGCTCAACGCATTTCTCTCCGGCGCCATCGCGCCATTGACGCTGTTGCCGGGGTGGTTGGGACCACTTGCGCGCCTGACACCGTTCGGCGTTACGGGCAGTTTTCCGGTAGAGCTGGCTCTGGGGAAACTGGAGGTTGCCCAGGTGGAGCAGGGCTTCGCGGTTCAGCTGGTGTGGATCGGCGTTGCGATTGCCGTGTATCGAGCGGTTTGGCGCTCCGGAATCCGCCAGTATTCGGCGGTTGGCGCATGAGATCGCAGCCGAGGCCGCGATGGGCTCGCGCTCCGGCAATGGCGCGGCTGATACTCGCCTGCTATCGGGCGAACATTCAGACGGAGTTGGAGTATCGCGTCGACTTTGCCATGCGTATCGTTGCCAGCCTGCTTGGCCTCGTCACCACCTTTGGCGGGCTGGCGGTGGCGTTCACCTACACCCGGCAGATCGCAGGATGGACCTTTCCGGAAGCGCTGGTACTGCTGGCCGTCTACTATCTCATGGTAGGAATTGCCGAAATGTTCATCGCGCCGGGCATGAGGCAAGTAATGGGCCAGGTGCGGGAGGGCACGTTTGACTTTGTGCTGCTCAAGCCGGTACCACCACAGCTGCTGGCCACGTTCCGTGTGGTTGATTTCTGGCGGGCAACCGATGTACTGCTCGGTCTGGCGCTTTCGATCTACACCACCACGCGGCTTGGACTGCATGTGGGGCTGCGCAGCGCCATTTTCTTTGCCATGACCCTTGTGGCAGGCGCGCTGGTAATCTACGCTTTATGGCTGGTATTAGCGACTCTGACTTTCTGGTTTATTCGGATTGAGAATATTGAACAGATTGTCTGGCTGGGATTCGAAGCGGGCCGGTACCCCGTCCGCATCTATCCGGCGTGGCTGCAGTTATCTCTGCGGTATATCATTCCAGTTGCATTTATCATCACCACTCCGGCTCAGGCGCTTATCGGGCGTCTCAGTGCGTTCGGGCTGACAACAGCGCTGGCTGTTTCCATCTGCTCCGTAATTGCCAGCTCGGCGTTCTTCCGCTTCGGCCTGCGTTACTACACCGGCGCGTCGGCATGAGGCGTGAACGCTGCGGCTTTCGCCGGCAGCCGGCGCAACGCGGAGCTCCCGCAATTTCCCGGTAAAGTCGGTGAGCGTGTTGGATCTACCTCCAACACTGAAGTCGCACAGGCAAAGCTCGTCGTGGTACAATTGCGATACGATGATGAGTGACCGCGCGACCGGGATTAGCCGCCAGGATTGTATTCTCGGCCTCGTCAGCATCGTTAGCGGGACTGTGTTCTCAGTCGCATTCGACGCCCACGAAGCAGCGGCGGAGACTGTGATTGCCGGTCTCGGTGGTGGCGCCGGCTGGTTTATCGGCCAGGTCGCGGGATGGCGCATTTGCAGGTCGATATCGATCCCACGCCTCTGGTGGACGAGCTTCCTCGATCCTGCACGCTGGCCAGGAGGTCGAGGGGCGCGCGGTGGCCGTCAGGTCGGCGGCCAACCTGCAGGCGTGGCGGAGGCTCGCGTTAGCCTCGGACCGGCTGGAGCCGTAGTTGGCGGGCTTATCGGCGGCGGCATCGCGTGCATGGCCGCGGCCATTGGTTGGGACCTGACGCACTAGGGATGCTGGGCTGCCCTAACCGCACCGGCGAACTGCTCCCGGCTCGGCCATCCACCATAGCGCCGCCTTTCGCCGCCCGCAGTAAGTCCAGGCTCAAACTGCTGGTGGGCGCTTCGGGATCGATCGGATCAGACGCGTGCAGCGCGCCGGCGGCACCCCGGCCGGCATACTAATCGGAGCGGCGTTTGCGACCTGAAGAAGACACCGTGTCGCTCCGTCATCCACGTTTTGCCGTTGTCCATGTGAACACGACCCGCGGTCGGCGTGCATCGTGCAAGAATCTCCGTGCGATCACGCCGGCACCGTTCCCGCACAGCACGCTCGACCACGGCAGGATATAACGGCCATCGAGCCGAACCGGCGCGAGATACGCGCCCTTGCCCTGCCCGGAGCCGCAACAATGCCCGACATTCCCTCGTGCGACGATAATAGTAACCATACCGCTTTGCGACCACTGCAAGGAGCAGCGCTCTCGCAGGCGCGCTTCCCGCTTGGCGGAATCGGCACCGGCATGCTCTCGTTGGGTGGTCGTGGCAACCTTACCGACTGGGAAATACTGAACCACCCGGGCAAGGGCAAGACCCTGCCTTACTCCTTCTTCGCCATCCTCGCACGGTCGGAAGGGGAGGCGCCGGTGGCGCGCGTGCTGGAGCGTGCTTTCCTCCCGCCCTACTCGGCCGGTTTCGGTCTTCCGACCGCACAGGTTGCGGGCCTGCCGCGAATGTCCGAGTGCACGATGGAAGCGACCTATCCGGAGGCTCGTATCCATTTCGACAGCGCGGATCTGCCGGTACAGGTCGAGCTGCGCGCATTCAACCCGATGGTTCCCGGCGACGCGCGCACGTCTGGGATGCCCGTCGCCTGCTTCGAATGGACGGTGGCCAACGCAGCCTCAAAGCCGGCTGAGGTGACCGTGGTGTTCAGCCTGCTCAACGCCATCGGCTGGGATGGGCGCACGGAGCTCGGCGGTCGCCACAACAAGCTGTTTGGCCGCAATCTCAACCTTTGGCGCAGCAGCCCTAACCTCCGGGGAATACTGTTCTGCAGTGGTAAGCCGCCCCTCGACTCGCCCGCGTTTGGCACGATGGCGGTGGCGACACCAGATGCCGACGTCACGTGGCGGCTCCGCTGGGAACGCGCGGGCTGGTGGGACGATGTGCAGAGCTTCTGGGATGGCTTCACATCGAGCGGCGGCCTGCTTCCGAACGATCTGCTGCCGTCGCCATCGCCCGATGGACAGACCGACGTGGGATCACTTGGCATCCGCATGCGGCTTGAGCCGGGCGAAACCAGGCGAGCCCGGTTCGTTCTGGCATGGCACTTTCCGAATCTGGTGAACACATGGAACGGCGAGAAGGCGGTGGCCGGCTGCCGGCTCGGTAACTGGTACGCACTGCAGTGGCGTGATGCATGGGACGCGGCCCGGGATGCCGCGGCCGGATTCGACCTGCATGGCACGCAGGTGCGCACGTTGGCGCGCGCGTTTGAAGACACCACGATGCCGGCGGCTGTGGTCGATGCGGTCTCCGCAAACATCTCCATTTTGCGGACGCCCACCGTATTGCGCACTGCCGATGGTCGCATGAACGCGTTTGAAGGCTGCGGCGACCTGGACGGTTGCTGCGCGATGAACTGTACCCATGTGTGGAACTACGCGCAGGCGGCTGCCTGGCTTTATCCTGAGCTGGAGCGGGGTGTCCGCCGGACAGATTTCGAGCACAACACCCGGCCATCCGGCGATATGGCGTTCCGAACGCTCCTCCCGCTCATCGGCGAGCTGTGGGCATTCAAACCTGCAGCCGATGGCCAGATGGGCACGGTGATGAAGGCGTGGCGCGAATTTCAGCAGTGCGGCGATATGGCGTTTCTGGGAGATATCTGGCCGGGAGTGCGGCGTGCGATGGAGTTCGCCTGGCAGCACTGGGATGCCGACGCGGATGGGGTGATGGAGGGCGAACAGCACAACACCTACGACATCGAGTTTTACGGTCCCAACACCATGACCGGCTCGCTTTACCTTGGGGCACTTCGTGCTGCTGAGGAGATAGCCCTGGTTCTGGGCGAAACCGGGTTCGCTCAGCGCTGCCGCGGCGTGTTTGAGGCCGGCTCGCATAAAACCTCGGAACTGCTGTTCAACGGCGAGTACTTCGTCCAGAAAGGCCCGGATGAGTCGGCGGATGGCGAGCCGCGATATCAGTACGGACCGGGATGCCTTGCGGACCAGCTTCTCGGTCAGTGGTTCGCGCATACGATCGGCCTGGGCTACCTGCTGCCGAAAGAGCAGGTTCGCAAGGCGCTGTCGAGCATCTACCGGCATAACTTCAAGCGCTCGCTGGCCGGCCATACGTCGGTGCAGCGCGTCTACGCGCTCAATGATGAGGCGGGGCTGCTGCTGTGCACCTGGCCGAATGGTGGGCGACCGAAGTACCCGTTTCCGTACGCCGATGAGGTTTGGACCGGCATTGAGTATCAGGTTGCGGCACACATGCTCTACGAGGGCTTGATGGATGAGGGCCTGGAGTTAACCGCGGCGGTTCGCGACCGCCATGCCGGCTGGAACCGCAATCCGTGGGATGAATGCGAATGCGGCCACCACTATGCGCGCGCGATGTCGTCTTACAGCCTGGTTTTGGCCATGAGCGGCTGCGCGTACGATGCGCACCGCGGATCGCTTCGGTTTGCGCCACTCGCAGACCGCGAGGATTTCCGCACGTTCTTTGCGGCCGGCGGCGCGTGGGGCGTGTATTGGCAGCGGCTGCGCGACGGCGCCTGGGAGGCCGGTCTGGATCTACATGCCGGCAGCCTGCAGCTGCGCCGGCTTGGCGTTGGCGTGCCGGACGGACCGCTTCAGGTCACAATGAACGGGAACCGCACCATGCTGACCGTGCTCCAGGGTTCGGTGCAGCTTCCGGGATCGTGAGGCTGAACGCGTCCTTGCCAATGAATGGCCCGATGGCGCACTGAGCCAGCGCATCGCCGGCAGCAGAACCGGCAGAGACTTTGCGCGACCCTAACGGGAGCCGGCTGATGCGAGCGGATATCGATTCGGCCATCACTCTGGTGACTTCAAAGGAGTGACTGGCTGCCCCCACAGGAATGCGTGCCGATTTCGCCGGCACGGTAGTTTGGCGAGCGTGAATGTGACGGACGCCGGCGCCGTTTGCGGTATGCGCCGCAACCATGCCCGAAGCAGACAGCCAGTCATACGGCAGCCGGCGAACGGAACGCAAAAAATAGCGGCCGCCCTCCCTCAGGAAGGCGGCCGACGGACCAAACGCCCGGGCGACGGCCGGCGCGGCTATGGATTGCCGGAAGGCATCTTCATCTTCATCGATCCCATCACCATGCCGTTCATCGGCATTGCTGAGATGTCGTGGTTGGTCTTTCCCGGAATATTGCCGAGCCCGGCCGCCCACCCACCTTTGCAATTGATGCACACAGGCTTGCCGGCCGCGGCGTTTGGACCGCACATGCACGAGCCCATGTGAACTGCGCAGTAGTCGCACTTCCCCTTTATACAGCAGTTGTAGTTCTTGCCATTCTTGATCTTGTCAACCGCCTTCTCCGCGCGCTTTGATGCCCGGGTTTGCGGCATCATTTTGCCCTTCATGCCGCCGTGCATTTGCGCCACGGCCAAACCGCCGAGCATAAGAATCGGCAGCAGCATCACCGCCCCTATCCAGAGTGCCTTCCTCATTCCTTGCCTCCTTACATGTTCGACCTTGTGTATCTTCGTGGTCATCAGGCCATCAGGTGTTCGCGGATTAAGTGCCGCCCGCGGTAGATTCGCGTTTTCACGGTATCCGGCGGCATGTTCATCCGCTGTGCGATCTCGCGCACCGTGAGTTCCTCGAAATCACGCAGAATGATGATCTCGCGGTAGCGTTCCGGCAGCGAGCTGATCGCAGCGGCCAGATCGATACGCATCTCCGTGTCGCTGCTGGAGCGCTCCCAGGCACGTTCCTCCAGCTCCTCCGGCGCAACCGCATGATCGCGCATCCTGCGCGCGAGCCGGCGGCACTCGCGCCGGGCAATGAGGTATATCCATCCAGTGAATGCCGCCAGTGATCGTAGGGCCGGCAGCTTGCGGGAGACAATGATCAGCGCCTCCTGAACTGCATCGTCCACATCCGCGCCTGCGCAGTAACGGGCGGCATAGCGCCGCAGATTTGGGCGGCACTGGATGATCACCTGATTTAGAGCCTGTGCGTCGCCGTCGTGCGCCGCCTGCAGCAACCGCTCGCTCACAACCACCAGCATTCGCTCTCCCCAATAGCCCGCGTAACCCGTCCGGTCCATCTAACAAGAGACAGCGAAGTGGAAAAATGGGTTCAATTCATGTTGGCGGCCCGGGCGAGCGGCTGACCAAAGCCGGCTTACGCTTCGGGTGCTGCGAGCTGCGCCGGACGCCCGTCACCGCGGACCGCCGCGGCTGCGCCAAGCGTATAGAACGAGCCGGTGATCACCACCATCCCGTGAGGCTCTGCTTCGCGGATGGCGCGGTGCGCCGCTGTCAGCGGGTCGCGTACCACCGTAACCTCTGGAACCAGAGGGCGCGCCGCATCGGCGATGGTTTCAGCCGACAATGCTCGCTTCCATGGCGGCCTGCATGCAATTAAGCGGGCCGCCAGCGGTGCGATCGGCTCCAGAAATCCCTTCGGGTCATGCCCCTGCAGCATTCCTACAACCAGGGTGACGCCATGCGCGCGCCATCGCGCCGCCAAATCCCGCAGGGCTTGCGAAAGCTCCTCCGATGCCATGGCATTGTGCGCGCCATCCAGCACGAGGAGCACTCCGCCGGGCATCTCCCACAGCTCCAGCCGTCCGGGCAGCGTCGCTTCGGCCAGAGCCTGCCGTACCCACGCATCCTGCAGCACAACGCCCTCACGGACGAGTTGTTCCTCCACGGCCCCAACGGCGCACGCGGCGTTTTCGCGCTGAAAGCCGCCAAGCAGCCGCATCGGAACATCGTTGTAAACAGCACGGCATGTGGAGATGGTGATGGAGCCACCGTGCGGTTCGTTCGCAGGAACACTCCAGAGCACCGAGCCGGGCGCCGCATCAACAGAACCGACGCTGCGAACCAGAGTCAACGGCGCCTGGCGCTCTGCCGCCGTCTCGCGAATGACCTGGAGCGCGGCCTCGTCACGCGCGGCCGTGAAGCAGGGTATGCCGGGCTTGATGATGCCCGCCTTCTCCCGCGCTATCTTGGCGGTGGTGTCACCAAGCGTCGCCATGTGATCCAGCCCGATATTGGTGATGACGGTTACCGACGGCGTCACCACATTGGTGGCATCGAGCCGGCCACCCAGGCCTACCTCCACGGCGGCATGCGTAACTCTCTGCTCCGCGAAGCACATGAAGGCAACGGCAGTTTTCAGCTCAAACTCGGTGACGGCTCCCAGGTCGCTTGCGGAGACGGCATCCACCACGGGGCGGATTGCCGTAACAATACGTGCAAAATCGTCGTGCGAAATCGGCTCACCATCCACCTGAACGCGCTCGCACACATCGTAAACGTACGGTGAAAAGTAGCTGCCTGTATGCTTTCCGGCCGCATGCAGTATGGCCGCTGCCATGACGGTTGTAGAGCCCTTGCCCTTGGTGCCCGCCACGTGCACGATGTCAAGCTCGCGGTGCGGGTTATCCAGCCGCCGCATCAACTCTTCAAACCGGTCGTTCCCAAGCTTCACACCGAATCGGAGAAGCCCCGACATGTAGGCCAGGGCTTCGTCAAAGTTCATATCGGCACACCGGGCGCCGAGCCGCAGACATCGGGCCGCAAAGCTCTATTCCTTCGCCCAGAACATTGCGCCAGGCTTCTCGTTCACCACGGCGATCTTGAGAGTCTCCAGAGCTTTCGTCAGCCCTTCGCGCGTGCTCATCATCCCGTCTTCGTGTTCAATTGAAAGCACATCGTCGTAGCCGGTCATGCGCAGATTGGTTACAAAATCGTTCCACCACTCCTGACCATGGCCGTAACCGACGCTGCGGAAAACCCAGCTGCGTGTCGCAATATCGCCATACGATTTGACGTCGAGGTTTCCGTTGATACCGCTGTTGATTGGATCGATGCGCGTATCTTTTGCGTGCACGTGGAAAATGGCGCCGTGCTTGCCAAGGTAACGCACCGCGGCCAGCGGGTCGATGCCCTGCCACCAGAAGTGCGATGGGTCGAAGTTACAGCCGATCTGCTCACCGGCGGCATCGCGCAGTTTGATCACGGTTTCGGGGTTGTAGACGATGAAACCCGGATGTGCCTCGATGGCAAACCGAACATTATGCTGCGCCAACCAGGCGTTCTGCTCGCGCCAGTATGGGATCGCTACCTGGTTCCACTGGTACGCCAGCACATCCCGGTACTCATCGGGCCATGGGCAGGTGACCCAGTTGGGGTTGGTGTCATTTGGGCCGGCCGGGCAGCCGCTGAATCCGTTCACTACTCCCACGCCGAGGCGGTTAGCCAGCACCACCGCATTTCGAAACGCCTCATGATGGGCTTTGCCGATCGCGGCGTTAGGATGGATGGGGTTGCCATGAACCGAGATTGCGGATATGCCCAGGCCGCGGCTCTCGGTCATCTGCAGCAGCCGGCGGCGGGCGCCCTCGTCATCGATCAGCGTCTGCACGCCGCCTACGTCGTTCAAATGGCGGTCGCCCGGATATGCGCCGCCGCCAAACTCCACCATCCGGATACCGGCGCCGGCAATAATATCGAGCGCCGCCTCGATGGGCTGATCGTGAAACAGGGCGGTAAAGATGCCGATTTTCATCCCGTGGCCTCCTGCGAAAATGGTACAGAGAGATTACCCCGTGGCGCCTGGGCGTGTGTGCCGCGGTCCGGCGGCCGCCTTGCCGGCCGCTGCGCCTTTCGGCGCGAGGGCTGCCTCCGTGTAGTGGCACGAGGCATTCCATAACAGGAACTGGTGGATGCCCAAATCGGCGGCCGCCTTCAGCTCCGCCTTCACCTGCTCGGGCCCATAGTGCACGTGGTAGAGACTAAAATCCTGCAGCCACGGCCGCAGCTGGCACGTTGGAACATCCTTAATCCGTTTCAGCGCGTCTACCAGCGAGAGATGCACGATCTTGTAAGGCTCGGTATTCGGATTGGGAATGCCGTATTCTCCATGAGCGTAGTGCGATGGATATGTCATCGGGCAGATGAAGTCCACCTCGCCGGCAACATTGGTACGCGTCTGGCCGATGCCCATATCGCCCGTGGTGAGGCTGGAGAGCCCAAATACGTCTGCCGAGAACCAGGCGCCTTGTGCGTGGATCTTTGCGGCGGCATACTTCAGGAATGCTTCGATCTGATCTGCGCGCAGACCGCCTTTCGGCTTGCCGGGATAGACCAGTGTGCTCACCTTGCCTTCGCTGGCAAACCGGACGTAATCGAACTGCACCTCTTCAAAGCCCTGCTTGATGGCGTCCAGCGCCACGTCCACGTTGTAGTCCCAGTTTTCCCGTTTATACGGGTTGAGCCAGGCATGATGCGTGGCGTCATACCATACCGCCCCGCCCGGCGTGTGCACGGCTAGTTCCGGATGTGCTTTGGCCAGGATCGTGTCGCGAAAGCAGGCAATTCGTGCGATTGGAAAGATGTGGTGCTGCTTCATTTCGGCCACAACGCGATCAATGTGTGGGATCATGTGCAGACTGGCGTGAATCTCCTTCGCAAGCGGGATGTCGGCGTCGTAGCTCAACTGACCGTCGTCCTTGATATCGACTACCATGGCGTTCAGTTCGGTTCTATCGCACAACCCAATGAGCGATTCGAGCTGTTTATGGTCGCCGGTGACCCATCCAGTGAGGTGAATGCCTTTAACGCCGCCGGGCGGAAGCGGTGGCATCACGGGACGGTGCAGGCCGGCGGTGCGGATCACGGCATGCGGCCGCGCGGCGCCGCCACGGTGGCAGCCGCCGGCGCCGGCAAGCGTGAGCGCCAGCAGATACAGAACCGCTGCGGGAACGTAGGCACGACGAGTCATATGGGGGTGATCTTTCCGGCGAACAGTCAGGAGAGTGGCTACGGCGCAACGTTTGCACGCTGAACGCACTATTCTATCATAAGGAACGTGACGCCGAGCAGGCAAGACCTCCATGACCGGCAACTTGTACAGATTTGCGGCTTGTGATAGAATAGGCGCTGAGTTGCATGCCGCAGTGTTGCGGCACCCTTTATACACGAAGTGGCGGCGCCCTCAGGAGTTCTGCGATGCAGGCAGGTACCAACCCGGCCGCGAACGCCGGACAGGACGAGGCGCTGACGCGATTGCGCGCCAGCCCATACGATCTGCACGCGCGTGCCGAGTTCTGCATTCGCGCCTGCTCCGGGTTGACTGACTCTGCCCAGCGGCGGCTGCCCTACAGCTACGCGGAATTCCACACGGATCCGCCGATTGCACTACACGCTCCCTGGGACCACGCCGACACGGCCGGCCGGCTGCTGGAAGCACTGACGCTGACCCGTGCCATCACTGGGGCCAGCGCCGATTCGCTGGACGAAGCCCTGGCGCGGACGCTGCGGGAAGCGCAGTCGGATACCGGCATGGTGGAGATTCCCCCATCGCCATGGGGCCAGCGTGAACCGGTTGCCGAACTGAACTGGTCGCCGTCCGGTGCGCTGCTGGCCTGGGTGACGCGCTACGTGGCCACCGACGATGTGGACGCCTCCCAACGTGCACGTCGGCTGATTACCGCACTGCGACAGGCCGCTGTTTGGGAGGGCGATACTTGCTGGTATCCCGGTGCAATGCTTCCACCCCTTGGTTGGACGGCTCGAACGCCACCACCACGGCGCGCCGGCGACTGCCTCATCGGCGCACAACTTGTCTTTCCGCTTTGCCGCGCGGCCGTAGCTTTTGGCAGCAACGATGCGCTTGCCCTGGCAGCGGGCCTGGTCCGTTTCCACTGTGAACGCTCGGGCGCTTTCGATGCGGATGGCCGGCTCACCAGCCTGGCGCCCGCACAGTTTGCCGGCGCCACGGGCTTCATCCTGGGAGCGCTGAAGTACGGGCTCTGCGCTGGTCGCGACGAGGTGGTGCAGTGGGCCACCAGGGCGTTTCGGCATGCATCCGGCTATGGTACCGAGTTCGGCCTCTTTCCGCACGCCATCAGCGGTGATGAACGGTGGCAGGGCGATATATGCGCCTCTGCGGATATGCTGGCCACGGCGCTGCTGCTGGGTATGCACGTAGGTCCACTTCACTTTGCCGAAGCCGAACGGATTGGTCGCAATCACGTTCTGGAAAGCCAGCTCCTGGATTACGACTGGGTTTCCAAGCGGTTAGACGCCCCATTCTCACGCGACCTCTGGTGCGCGAATCACCCGCCCGAGGGTGTAACGGTAGATAACGTTTGCAACAGAGCGATCGGTGCGTTCTCGTCCTGGTCGCACCCGAACGACGGCTTCATTCCCGCCAATCCACGCATCATGCTGCGCTCCACGGCAGCGGGAGCCCGTTCGGTATACAACATGTGGCGATACGCCGTAACGCGCCCCGAAGGCGCGGTTATGGTGAACTTGCATTTCTCACGCGATACGCGCTGGGCAACAGTGACCTCGCACGTTCCCAACGAGGGGAGCGTCGAGGTGCTGATGAAAACTCGCGGGGTGCTCGCCGTGCGTATACCGGATGGCGTAACGACGGACCAGATTGAGGTCATAGTCAACCAGTCACGCCCGCGCTCGGAAACGATCCGCAACGGATATGCGTGGATGGAGGCGCTGCAGGGCGGCGACATGGTCACGGTGAAGTGGCCGTTGCCTGAACGCGCCATGGTTTACAACTTTAACAACCAGCGGTACACCGGCTACTGGCGTGGCGATACGCTGCTGCGGCTGGATCCGCCGGGGCTGCTCTCGCCGCTCTACTGGCGCCCACTGGAGGCGCAGTCGGCTCCGCCTCATGCCGCGTTGGGTACGATCCGCGAGGTCGAGAGCCTGTAGCCGTTGCGATATTGAGGTTGACAGCGCCGGCTGCCGTAGGTACCCTGAGCACTCTGAAATTTGCAGTTGGACACAGGTGAAGTTATGCCGCAGGAGAGCGATATTATTTTGACGCCGGCCAGCCGCGCGCGTCTTGAGGCGGAGCTTGCTGTGATGCGCACGGTGAAGCGCAACGAGATCAAGGAAGCGATTCAAAAGGCGCGGGAATATGGTGACCTCTCGGAGAACTTTGAGTATGCCGCCGCTCGCCGCGAGCAGGCGATACTGAACGGCCGGATCGCCGAGGTGGAGGCTGTGCTGGCCCGCGCGGTGATGGTTGACGAAGAGCCCGGACAGGCGGATGTTGTGGGCCTGGGCTGCGTGGTGGTGCTGCAGGAGGACGAGGAAGAAGAGTGGGAGATCGTGATTACGGATACCCATTCGGCGGATCCTTTGCAGGATCGGATATCGTGCACCAGCCCGCTTGGAAAAGCGCTATTGCGGCGCGGGGTCGGCGATGTAGTTGAGGTGGAAACTCCGGGCGGATTGCGCGCTTACACGGTAATCCGGGTCTCCCAGAGCGTCTAACCACACCGGGCAACGCCGGCCCACCGCTCAACCGGCGACCAACCGCCGGCTTCCGTGCCGATCGCACCTGTATCCCGTATCTGCGTGCCGTCCAGCCGTCAGAATACGGCTGCACCGGCGCTACGGCTCTGCCACAGCATGCAGGTCTCCTTGGCGCCATCGAACTCAGCGGCGCAGGCATCGCCACATACGAAAGGCTTGCGTTCACTCGGGCGCTCAGGTCGCTTCGACGGATTCAACCGTCGAAACCAGCTACGCCTTTGACGCCGAAACCACCGATTGAGGGCCGTTCGCCAGGGCATGCAGGGCGATATCGCCGAAGCCGGCGGTCTCCAGCATTGTCTGGTACTCAGCAAAGGTCCAGGCTTCCCCGCGTGGGGTTGTGGCCAGCATTACGAGGCTGAATAGCGCGGGCCCGGGCGGCGATACCCGGTCGCTCTCGGGAATAAACTCCAGTACCATCACCTTTCCCGCGGGCGCCAACGCCTCCCGGACCTTGCGAAGCAGCGTAACAATGGTTTCGGCGTCGAAATGGTGGAGGAAGTTTGGCAGCAGGACGGCGTCGAAGCCGGTACCGAATTCGACCTCAAAAGCATCGCCCGGCCGCTCGCGAAACCGGCTGGCCACGCCAAACTTTTCCGCATTGCTCCGCGCGACCGCCAGCACTTCAGGCCAATCCTGAGCCGTGACGACTGCGCCCGGGTGCCGCGCTGCCACCTGAATACCGAACAGGCCATGCCCGGCCGCGATATCCAGCACGCTCGACTCCCCTTGGGGCAGCGTTACAAGCTCCGCAAGCTGCAAGGCGGCCGGGAACATCATCGGCGCCATGCTTCGCGCGAACTCCACCCACCTCGCATGATCACTTTCGCCATGCAGTTCGTGGGTGGTCGTCGATCCACCGGACTTGACGGCCTCGGTAAGGCGCCGAAACTGTTCGCGCGCCTGACCGAGGAGAAACCGTCGGATATCTCCGAGGTACTGCTGCGACTTGCGATTGCAAAAGCGCTGGACGTCGGGCGGATTGGAGTAGAGGCCGTTGGACTTGATCAGGAGGCCCTGCACCGTCAGGTAGTCGCACAGGATGCGCACTCCGCGCTCGGATGCACCGGTCTCCGCGGCAATCTGCGCCGCAGACTGCGGGCCGGAAGCCGCTGCCGTAAAGAGATCCAGTTCAAGCGCGGTGTTCAGCGCCTCGGTAGTCTCAAACATGCCGAGGACCGCGAAGATGCGTTCCGGTGAGTCCGGATTTGTGAGTGGGAGGGTCATCATAAGCTCCTTTGTGCGGCGAGACTCTGCCGTTCCCGGCTTAACGGTACGTAATCGCGAACCCTATCTTACTGTATTGCGCGGCAAGCGGCGATACGGGAAAAGGGCGCACTCGCCGTGGCGCGGCGCTCAGCGCAGCTGACGAAGCACACCGCCGGCAACCTGCGTGGAGGTGGTGGTGTCTGAAGCGGAGCGGCTCACGCGGCGGCCCAGGGCGTCGTGCCGAAGCCGGTCACCGCCGTGCCCTGCGTGATCGATTTGAGCCGGCCGCCGTTATCCATCGTGGAGCTTGTAGAGGTGCTTCCCACCGTTTCGCCGGTGCGGTTTCCTACCGGGTCCACCGTATACGAAAAGGAGTACGGGTTTGAGCCGGTCCGCGTTTCCGACGTGAGGCGGCTCCCCAGTCGTACCGGGTAAGCAATTGGACTCGCGGTACGATGCCGGGACCGCGGTCACTCCGCAAGCCTCAAAGGAGCGGACCGTCAGCGCGTGCGGCCGCGGGTCGAAGTCACCCGTGCGCTCGGCGGCGGCCTAATACCGTCGCGTCAGTCGGCCAGATAGCCCACGGAGGACGCCGATCATCCGGCTTGGAAAGGCTGAGGCGGACGCACCAACCGACACGGCCGCCATTGCGATGCATAGTCCGCGAAAAATCTGCGGTGCGCCAAGGAGATAGGCCGCCGCCGATAAGACGCTACTGGCCCCACATTGTAGGGAGAGCGATCCGAGCACATCGTCGACGGCTCGGCGATCGGCTACGGGACGGAAGCGACGCGCCAGCCACGCCCGTAGGCAGGCCGCGAAGGCCGCGGCAACCACGACCGCGTACTGGAATAATCGCACGTCGCTCATTTTGCCAGCCATAACGCCGCGAGCGCCGGGCACATGCCGGTCAACCCGACACCTATCATCGCGATTCCGCCCTCGGTGAGCGCATCGGCTTGGTTGTCCCCGTCCTCTCGGGCTCCTACGTAGCCTCCAAGTCCCGCACCGACAGTCCCTCCAATCCATGCGCCGACCGCGATACCCGTCTTTGCGCCTTCGATTCCGCCCTCGATTCCACCGACTGGGCCAGCAGCGATTATGCCAACGACCGTGCCTATTATCGCCCCGCCAACGCCAACGATGATTGCACCGAGTTCTGCGTTAGTGGGACGAAAATGCCCAGTTGGATCCGCCCAGTCCACGGGATCCCCACCACAGTACACATACGGTATCTGGTCCAGCATACTGTCCCTACTGGCGAACCGCCCGACCTGCGGATCGTAATAGCGCGCTCCTACGTGTAGTAGGCCAGCGTCGCCGTTGCTCTGGTAGGCCCAGTCGCCGGCGAAGTTGTACGGACTCGACGTTGAGCCACTGCTCGCGATCGTGTTTCCAAACGCATCGAAATCCTGCGTCGCCGTAGCCGTGCCGGAGCTGTTGGTTTCGGCGCGGGCCGAGCCCGGCGCCTCGAATGCGGGATACTCGCCGTTACGCCGGAGCAGGTCGGTGCCGAGGGTGTAAGCCGCCGTGAAGGTGCTGCCCTGCGTCTCCGTCACCGGCGCGCCGCCGGCGTACTGCGTGGAGGTGGTGGTGCCTGAAGCGGTACGGCTCACGCGGCGGCGGAGAGCGTCATAGCCGAAACCGGTCACCGCTGTGCCCTGCGTGATCGACTTGAGCTGCCGTCGTAATCGAAGGCGAGGGTGTACGCCGTGCCGGCCAGCGTCCGTCCGGTCTGTTCGCCGTTTGCATTGTACGAGTAACTGTTCGCGAATCCGCCGCTGGTCGACGTAAGCTCATCGTCGTTATCCATCGTGAAGCTCGTAGAGGTGCTTCCCACCGTTTCGCCGGTCCGGTTGCCTACCGGGTCCACCGTATACGAAATCGAATACGGGTTTGAGCCGGTTCGCGTTTCCGAAGTGATGCGGCTGCCCCAGTCGTATCCGAATTTTACCACGTTGCTGTTGGCGTCGGTAACCTGCGTCGTGCGACGGTGGTCCGGCCGGTTGATTGCGACTCCAAGGGGGTAAGCACCTCACCGTCGGCCCAAGAGAGACCGTGGGCGGGAGCCGCCGACAGATGCCAGGCGAACGACTTCGTAGCACTGCTCGTGTCACACCTGAAACGGGGGTTAAGCGTGAGCCGGTTCTGCGTCTCCAGCGAATGCCGGAGCGCGATCAGCGGCCGGCCCAGCCAATCACCGTCATCGGTCCCCTGCCGCCTAGGCGGTAGGCGACCACAACCCCCGTCAGTACGATGGTATTGTCGCCCTGTGCTTTCGTTGGCGCGAGCAATCCGCTAATTCGAGCGCGCCATCGAACCACAAGCCCGGGTTTGGTCGCGAACCACCAGTTAACGCGGATTATGAACCCGGGCACGGTGGTGGTGATCGCGGTTTGCATTACCATCACGCGCCCGGCGCCAGGCAGTTTCACATCGCTAACGTGCGACGTTCGCACGTTGGCGGTATGGTGGCCCGGACCGAACGGTATCGAGCAATTCCAGTCACGTTGCGACGGGCTTCGCTGCCCGGGTGCCAGCCCTGTCCAATCCGTCGCGACACTCCTCGCCTGCTGGAAAGCGTCGGACCAGTTCGGCGTGGCGGCCGGATTTGCCATCCTGACACGACGGAACCAGCCAGCGGACCAGAATGTTTCATCGTGGGTTGCAAACGAACCGCGTTTGAGCCCGACCCGGCTGCCACGGCGTGTCGCATCGAATAACGTCAGGCCCGGACCGGCATAAGTGCATTTCTGCCTTATGTTGAGCGCAACACCACCGTGAATCCGACTGTTCGGTTCGCTGGCAGCGATAAATCCCACCCGCTCAGTCATGGCAACCGCGTCGCCCCGCCGCCAGGCACGGGAGGGTGCGGGATATCCCGCGATTAGGCCCGTGAGCGCAGTCTCGCCTCCGGTTGGGCCGACCGCGCCTACATTTACGCGGCGTACAAAGGACATTATCACCTTAACACCTAGCACGCTAAGAACAACTACGCACAGGATCGCGCCGACACGGTATCGATTACACAATGGTTTAACTCCCGGTAACAAGACCACGTGCGACTCGGAACGGTTCCTGGGTCGACGTTTACTGCGGGGGGCTCCCACCACGCGCGAACCCAGTACCGCATCCGGCGCCGGCTTGTTCCGGGTGATTCGCGGACAGACTAATCCAAAAAAGGCGCCCGGCGGGCCCGTCGTCGTGGTGGCGTGCTTGACCGCCAATGCTCGTATCCAGCCGCATTGTTCGGCGGAATGTACTCCTGACACAGGTCACTGATGTCATTCTCCATCGCTTGATCCGTAGCTGCCTCTTTCGCGACGATATCGATGCCCCGTCCGGCAGCTACGGCACCATCGCCAATCGTGCCTGCCACGCCCTCGGCCGATCCAACGCCATCCGTTTCTGTGATGCCCCCGAGGATCTCCTCGACGGCGTCCTGACCTACGTCGCGGCCAAACGAACCCAGGGTGGACCATTCTGGTGTGATGCCGCACACTTGTTGCGGCGCACCCGGCCACCCGTTGATGGGTATTGGCCGCTCGTGCGTGATCGCCAAAAAGCCACTTGGATCAATGCAGCCATTCGGTTCGCCCCAGCAATACGCGTACGGTATCTGGTCCAGCATACTGTCCCTACTGGCGAACCGCCCAACCTGCGGATCGTAATAGCGCGCTCCTACGTGTAGTAGGCCAGCGTCGCCGTGGCTCTGGTAGGCCCAATCGCCGGCGAAGTTGTACGGGCTGCTAGTGCTGCCGCTGCTCGCGATCGTGTTTCCAAACGCATCGAAATCCTGCGTCGCCGTAGCCGTGCCGGAGCTGTTGGTTTCGGCGCGGGCCGAGCCGAGGCCATCGAATGCGGGGTACTCGCCGTTGAACCAGGGGATATCACTACCGACGTCGCCCTACGCATCTTCGGGGTGAACAACCGATCGCTATCATCCAACATCCGTCCTCCTCCCGGGCGTCTCGCGGCTTAGATGTACGGCGGTTTCCACGTTGATTTCTATTGACGTTTCGGTCAAAACGGATGGCACGAGCCTTTCGGCGGATGACCAGGAAGCTCAACCATTCCAATCCATCGCGGACGCCGGATGGCGTCGCTTTTCCCTTGCCGTCCCGATCGAGCCGCTCCGGTCGACTGACTGAGCGGTTCACTGCCCCGCTGCGCACCGGCTGTGTACATTCGTTGACTATGGAGTTGCTCCCACTCGATCGAAAGGCACTTTGAACCAATACTCCCGGTCGGGCCCGAACCATTTATCGCACAGATGCCCGGATGCGTCATGATCCAGAACGCGCCTTGAGGAAGCGACATCGATTCCCAACTGCTTCAGCAGCGCGCGTGAGGCTTGATGGTATTCAAGATGTGAGGCGAGAGAAAACGGGCTCTCCTTGGTGCCATCTCCTTGGTAGTCAGCGCCCGGTATGAGCGCTTCGTCCAAGTGTCCAAACACTTGCCGGGCTATCCTGTCTGTCGTCGCCGCCGACGCCCCTCCAACGGCCGCGGCGTGCTCCAACCGGAACAATGCGATGACGGCCGCCGACAAATGATCCATCTCTTCATCCCGGTTGGAGAGGCGCTCCAGCACGAGTAATCCCACGCAGCGCGCAGATGTTGTCGTTTCCGCAACGTGCAGCAGCAGATCGATGCCGCGGGATGACCGGGCATGCATTGCAGCGGAGGATAGCGCGTACAGTCTGCGGAACCCATCATCTCCCGGGAATGCGGCTTCCACGATATTACGGAGATTGAGCCGAGCGACGCGCACGGTGCCATGCGCTGTCAGAAGCCAAGCTCGCCGCTCTTCTTTAGTTTCTCTTCCCTGTCCAGCCAGAAAGTTCGCAAGCGCTGTCTCGGCCTGACTGGCGGAGTGGGGAAGTTTCCCCGCTGCCTTGATCTCAGCGGCCACACCGTCCAACGCCTCCCCGACCTGGTTCGGGAGCCAGACCGCCAGCGCTCGATGCTCGATCAAGGAGCGAACGCAAAGGAGTGCGGCCAAGCTATTACCTTGCACAACCTGTCGTACGAGTTGTGTCTTGAAAGCCGCAGCTTTTACTTGGTCGATCGCCATCGCGAGCTGAAGGGAAAGGGCATTGAAGCGTAGCCACTGGACCTGATCGCTCGTATCAGGGGCGCCGGTTGGAAACTCGGAAGCAAGCTCTTGCTCGGCACGCCGGGCACCGGCAAATGTGAGGATGTCAACGGCACGAGCGCCATCCCACGTCATGAACTCGAGTTCGCGAGAGCCAAAAGTACCTGCTGGACGCCGCGGAAGGTCTTCGACCAGCGCGGTTTCAGCGGGATCGCGAAGCGTGGCCGACAAATCATCCCTCTTGGTCGTAAGCCATTCGGTAATGTGCGGTGCCTTTAGGACTTCGGCCAGGGCATCATTTTCTGCCGTGCGTCGAAGTTCCGGCAACGTATGAGAAAGCAGCCGCCGAGCCGTATGCTTCCATGATTTAAACGGACCGATGCCCAAAGGAAGGGCGGGCCCGCTTACTGGCTTCTCTGACCAGGAAAGCGCGAAGAACGAATCGTAAACCTCGACAACCGCCTCCAATAATAGGTGCGCGGCAGACGTGCGCTCGGGGAAGAGTGCAGCGATATGGCTTCCATAATTCGGATGTACATAGCTGTTGAGCGCGGCCCGCGCCCTTTCGAGCCGAGGCATCGCCTTTGCCGTGGAGAATAAGGAGGGCCAGCCTGATCCCTCGAAGACCGTGTCCGCTGGAAGCAAGCCAAGTGACACCCAAGCAAACGAAATAAATTGCTTCAATCGATTCTGGTCGACTGCCGCGGTCGATCCCGCCAAAATCGCGAGCCCATCCGCGTCTATGTCGAGGGCGTGGAGGCGCGTCGCCTCCTCGCTCAAAGTCCGAAGCACCACCGCAGCGAACAAGAGATCGCCAGCGGCCGAAGCATCGAGAAAAGCTCGCTCCAGAAGCAGCCAGCGCGGCCATGCCGCGGCCCGTAGGGCGGGACTTACGATATCGTGGATGCGTCGCACGAGACGCGGTCGTGCCGCAACATCACGAGGTGGCTCGCCCTCCGCCCACGCCTGGACCGCGCGCACGGCCAAGGCGAGGGCGTTCGCATCCCCGTCGGAGATCGACCACTGCGGTACCCGGTGGTTTCCAGCCATGCGTCGCCTCAAGGCTGCGTCGGCCGCAGTTAGCAACTCAGGTATCCCGTCGAGGGATACCCAGAGATCGCGCCAGGTCGAGAACGCCAGCGGGGGCGACGTGCGTGCTGTGCGCCTCATGACGCTTGGGAGGAGCCGCGAATGTAACCGAAGCGGGATGAGGGCGTCAGCGCATTGCGGCCGGTAATATCGAGCTGCATGCGCCTAAACGCGCCACTGCTTGCGGGCTTCGGCCATTGGAACCGTCTCGCCAACGGTCCACGCATAGTGCGCCATCGGGTTCTCTCCCACCCAGCGCTCATCCACGGGCGCATCGGCTCGTTGGTAGCGCGTATCGCAGGAAAGCCGGAACCGGTCACCCGTATGAGTCACGGATCCGTGCATCGTGAACATACCGAACAGAATGGCATCGCCGGCCTTGAACTCTGTGGTGAGCCAGCGACCACCAAACTGCTGCACCATCTCCAGAGCGTCATCCGAAAAGGCGCCCGTCACGTGATCGCGATCAACGTCCATTTTGCCGTAGGTTGCCTTGACGCGGTCGAACGCCTTGTTCCTGTGTGAGCCTTCCAGAACAACCAGCGGGCCAAGTGCATAGGGAACGTCGCCGATGGGCGTCCATGTGGTGTAGAGCTGCTGGGTTCCACGTCCCATATAGACGATGTCGTAATGCGCGCCACTGGTATCGCCCGGGCCGATCAGCCGCAGCCACTTGAAGTCGAACGTGATCACGTCTCCCTGAAGCAGGTTGGCGAAGAAACCCATGATCTCCGGCGACTCCACAAGGTCGAGAAACGGCTTTTGCCGCGTGAGCGCCTTGCTGCCTCCAAAAAACGAGCCTCGCGCTCCCGGCGCGATCACGGCCTCCATCAACTCGTGGTTCAGGTCAATCTGGCCGTTGGACGCCAGGTTCTCCAGGATCATACGGCGGGCCGCCAGCACCGTGTCGAGGCGGTGCAGCCCGCGGATGAAGAGGTATCCGTCCTCCTCCATCCGGCCACGCAAACCTTCCCAGTCGCCAATGAGGTCGTTGGATGGCCGGAGTTCGCCCAGCAGTGGGCCGCCCATTTCGATCTGATGCTGTCCTATCGTCAGGTTCATTGCAAACCCTCCATGGAACGATTCGCACCGCTTACCCGGTTCATCCGTTTTCGCTCACCACGATATCGGTCAGCAGCACCGGACGGCACCACGCGCCCGAGTGATCCTGCAGATTCACCGGCAGCGCCATAAACGTTACCGGCTGACCGGCGGCGAGGGCTTGCGGCGTAAACCGCAGCTCCTCCACAATCCAGATTCCGTGGCTGAGGAGAATGGTGTGCACCGTCGCGTCGTTTTCCGGGTCCCAGCCGCCGACACCCCAGTGATCGATGCCAAGGCCGCGAATCTGCTTCTCCACCAGCCAGTTTGCCGCAGCCGGAGACAGCTTTGGAGATTGGAAAAGCCAGTCGTTGGACCTCTGACGCTTCTCGCCCCAGCCTGTCCGCACCAGCAGGATCTCATCGGCATGCAGGTTGGGCGCCGCACGCTCGAGCTGTTCCGGCAGAATGCTGGTCTTCGGCTCCAGCGGAACCAGATCGGCAATCCGCGCAGCCCCGGTAAAGCTCTCCAGCGGCATTTCGGAGATCGACGCGCCGCCTCTCAGTTTATGTAGCGGTGCATCGAGATGACTGCCGGTATGGCTTGCCAGCGTCAACAGCTCCATACGCCAGCCGCCTGCGGCATGATCCGCCACGACCTCGCTGCGCACGGGTGGGTGCGCCGGGCAGTTGGGGCCGCCGTCGAAGATGGGCTGCGAGAGATCGATAATGGAGAATTTCACGGAGATCTCACTTCCGCCGGCATGCGTAGTCCGCGTTCGGAGAGTCGATTCTCCAAAACCGGCGCCGGCGCCTGCATGACCCGGCCGCCACCCAAAAAAAATGGCTGCCTTCCGACACGCGGAGGACAGCCAGGAAGAAGGATACTTTGTTCTCGATCACGATTGTACAGGCGTACCGATGCGGTGGGTAGGTCCGTTCGGCCCGGATTCGCACCTGAAGACCGGGTCAAATCTCCCGTGCGGGCCGTGCTGCCGCATGCGGGTATAAGTGATTCCATGAAACTCGGAGTATGCACCTCGCTGAAGCACGCCGGCGAGGCCGCGGCGGCCGGATTTGACTATCTGGAGCTCTCCGTGGCCGACGATCTGGAACCGGAAGGAGACCCGGCTGCCTGGAGGGAACGACGACGTGCGCTATCTGCCGCTCCACTTCCCATAGAGGCGTTCAACTCGTTTGTGCGCAACCAGAAGGTGGTCGGCCCAAATGCCGATGCCGAGCGCTTGCGCGTGTATGTAAACGGCGCCTTCCAGCGAGCTGCCGAGGTCGGCGGCCGCATTCTGGTATTCGGGAGCGGTGGCGCTCGTAACGTGCCGGATGGCTTTCCCAGAGCGCAGGCAATGAGACAGCTGGAGGCGTTTCTGAAAGCATGCGCCGATGCCTCCGATGCCACCGGCGTCACGCTGGCGATCGAGCCACTTCACCGGGGAGAGAGCAACGTCATCAACCGGGTATCGGAGGGCGCCGCACTGGCGCGCCGGGTAGGTCGCGCCGGAGTGCGGAACCTGGCCGACACGTGGCACATGGAGATGGAGGCGGAGCCGCTGCAGGCAATCGTCGACTCGGCATCCGTTCTGGCGCACGTGCACACGGCGGACACGCGCCGGCTCCCGCCCGGCTCAGGTGACTATGACCATGCCGGCCTGTTTGCCACGCTGGCCCGCGCCGGATATGATGCCCGCATCTCGATAGAGTGCAACTGGCCGGAGGGCGACCCGGAAGTCGCCTTTACCAGGGCCAGGACGGCCCTGGTAGCGGCTCGGGACGGCAGCCCATCGGCGTGAAACGGCCCCGGTTCGCCCGGCAGGCGGCAGCGCCGGAATCTGCTCAGATGGATCTGAAGGAGACAGGATGGACCACCGGTTAACGGCAGCCCAGATCGAAGCCTTTCACACGGAGGGTTTCCTGGTTGCCACGGGCCTGTTTGATGACGCCGTGCTCACGCCGGTAGCGGATGAGATTACCGCCGAGATCGATCGGCGGGCGCGCCTTCTGCTCGCCGATGGCCGGCTTACGAGCCTTTACGAAGAGGAGGGATTCGAGACGCGGCTCGCCCGTATCAGTGCGGAAACCGACGCTGTGGCTCGCGGGATTTGGGACGGCGCGCTCCATGGCCCCGCGATCTTCAACCTGCTGCGGCACGGGCCTCTTCTGGACGTTGCAGAGCAGCTCTGCGGGCCGGAGTTGATTGCGAGCTCGGTCTATCGCCTGCGGCCCAAGATACCCGGCCATGTGCAGAGCCCCGTGCCATGGCATCAGGATTCCGGCTACTTCGAACCATATTGCGACAAAGCTCTGGTGCTTACGGTGTGGCTTCCGCTGGTGGATGCCAATGAAGAGAACGGCTGTATGTGGGTGCTCCCGCGAAGCCACAAGAGGGGAGTGATGCGACACCGAAGCCGTACCGGAAAGCCGTACCTGGAAATCCCGGACGAGGCGCTGCCCGAAATCGAGCCGCTGTGCGTTCCGGTACGGCGTGGCAGCGCCCTCCTGTTGACAAACCTCACGGCGCACGCCAGCTTTGAGAACAGGACCAATCGGGTGCGTTGGAGCATGGATCTGCGCTACCAGAGCGCCGCGCTGCCCACAAATGCCGAAGTGACGCGCACCATCGACGAGGAGGCTGCCCTCCGCGCTGCGGGCGCGCCGCCGGCGTGCTATCCGCCGGAGGCCGATTTTCTGGTCCGCAGCACATTGCGACCCCGCGAAGTGATTGAGACAGCGGAAGGGTTCGCACAACTGAGGAGTCGACACCAGCCGCGCCCCGTCACCAACCGGTGGACGGCCTAGCCGAACCCGAACGCCACCGGAAGAGAGTGACGCATCCACCATGACTTCAGGAGGGCCCGGGCCGGCAGCCGGATTCACGAGCTTCCTGGACCTACTGGCAGTCCACGGTGAGCTTGAGGAGTTGTTCCTGCTGCACCAGGAGGCGCTCGTGGCTCTGGATGTTGTCACCGCGCAGATGCGACTTCAAAAGTACCAGCAGGCTCTCGCACGTCACATTGCGGATGAGGAGGAGCTGCTGATACCTGTCTACCGCCGTGCGCGCCCGGTGGCCGGCGGAGCTGTGGTTCTCTTCCTGGCCGAGCACCACAAAATGCTCGAAATGATCGCCACATTCCAGCGCGATCTGGAGCACATGGATGAACCTGCGTCCGGTCTTGTGCGACGGATCATTGCGCTGGTGGATGAGCAGGCGACATTCAAGCGCCTGATGGAGCACCACGACCTTCGCGAGCACAATATCCTCTATCCATCTCTAGACGGTGTGACCGATGAGGCAGAACGCCGCGAACTCCTCACGAAGTGTCTGGATCACAGGTTGCATCCTGCATAAATCGGCTCGGCGCGGTGCTGCAGGTGCGCAGGAAGGCGTTGTTTGCATTGGGCAGTGCGGAAATGTGGTATAATACGGATATAAAGATACTCAAGTCGTGTTTATGCTGCGGAGCGCGCTGCGATCACGGCCGTCGTCATCGCAAAGCAGTCGCTGCGCCTTAAGGGAGTAGATTATGGGAACAACAATTACGCCGGAGATGACGGTTGGCCAGTTAGTGGCCGAACAACCGGCTCGGTCGCGAGTTTTCGAGCGGTGGGGCCTCGACTACTGCTGCGGCGGCAAGCGTCCGCTTTCCGAGGCATGCTCCGCGAAAAACCTTAAGCTTCAGGATGTTCTACGCGATTTGGCCGAGTGCGAGCCCGCAGCTCCGCTGCCGGGCCAGGACTGGACGCGTGAATCGTTGACCGCTCTGTGCGACCACATCGAACAGACGCACCACGCCTATGTGCGCGAAGCGCTGCCCCGGCTGAGCATGCTGACGGAGAAGGTTGCCAGGGCGCACGGAGCAAAACACCCGGAACTGGTAGAGTTGCGAAGCGTCATCACCTCGATGCGCACCGAACTGGATAACCACCTGCTCAAGGAGGAGTACGTTCTCTTCCCGCTGTGCCGCGCGCTGGAGAGTGGCTCGCCGGCAACCGGCACGCCTTGCGGCTCCGTGCAAAATCCAATCCGAAGGATGGAGGCCGAGCACACCGAGGTCGGAGAGGATCTGGAACTCGCGCGCGCGCTGACCAACGACTTCGCGCCGCCGAAGGATGCTTGCAATACGTATCGCGCCATGCTCCAGGCGCTGGCGGAGTTCGAAGCCGACATGCATCGGCACATCCATAAAGAGAACAGCATTCTCTTTCCGCGAGCGGTGGCGCTGGAGGCAGCCCAGCACCCGGTTGGGTAGCGGGTTCTGAGTTCAACGCCGAGTAAACCGCGACGGCAGCCGGCGCGCCACCGGCCGTTCCATACGGTCAACCAACAGCCTCGCGGCTGGCCGCCGTGTGCTGCCGATCGGGTTACGCCATCGCCGTGAGCTCCTCGTAGATTCGATACAGGGCTGCAGGCCCGCGCGCGTATCCCGGCAGCGCCGGTCCGTACAGCGCGGTCTTTAACTTGTAGCGCGCCGCCTCCCCAGCCTCACCGGGCGCGTCGAAGATCGCCTGTGCGAGGCCCAGCCAAAGCAGAACGGCCGTGGCCCACCAGGGCATGTCCGCGCGATCTACCGGAAGGCCGGCCAGAGCGAAGATCGGCAGCTTGCTGCGCGCTGCCGCCGCTTGCCACTTCAGGAGCCGGAACGCGAGGTAGGGATCTGTTGGGGGTTGACCGGGTCGGTTTCACGATAGGCCCGGCACAGCGCGGCCATCGTGGCATCGTCCAGCTCGGCTACGGCCTCCACGCTCTGGTAGAACGGCCGCGCCGGATCCTCCGTGCAGCGTGCGGCCCGAACGATCACCTCCACGGCGAATCGCGCTGTCAAGCGGTCACGATACTGCCGTTCACGCCACGCGGCGGCGCACATCCGGCAGCGCTCGCCATCAGGCCGCGCGGCGCCGGATTCCACAGACGCTTCGTACTTGCTCCGCAGCCATGCTTCACGCTTCGCGGCAGGATCTTCGGCTGCCGACTTCACCGCTGCCGCCAGCCGCGAATCCAGCGAGACACTCGCGTCGTCACTGAACGCGGGAAACTGGTCCTCTGCCTGCAGCAGCCACTCTTCCACCACGGCAGCGTTCGCTGCCAGATAGTGCGCCTGAGTTCGGGCATCGAGGGCGGCGAAGCGAGCTTCCAGCGCGGCAGCCGCGGGTGTACCGGTGGCCCAGCGCGCCAACTGCAGCAGCGCGGCAAGCTCCGCATTCTCTCGTGCCTCATCCCGCTGCAGCGCGTTCAGCCCCCGCACCGTTATCCGGGTTCCATCGGGCAGTTCCACCTCACGCTCACGCACGGTGGGAAACAAAGCCGTCATATCTTCTCCTTTCGGTCCGCGCTCCGGTAAACTGAAGCGCGCAAAGGTGGGCAAACCCTGTGAAACCATATCGAGCGATCCTTGTTGGCACCGGTGGTTGGGGCGGCTCGTGGTGCCATGATTTTCTGCCGCCAAACGTAGCTGACGGTCTGGTAGAGGTGGTGGCAGCGGCTGATCGTGATCCCGCGGCGCTCGAGAACGCCCGTACGGCCCTGCACCTGCCCGATGAGCGGCTCTTCTCGAGCGCGAAAGCCGCTATGGATGCGCACGAAGCAGATTTCTGCATTGTGGTCACGCAGCCGGTAACCCACGAGGAGGTTGTGGATGAAGCCCTGGCCCACGGCCTCCACATCCTGTGTGAAAAGCCGATTGCCGATACTCTGGAAGCCTCCACCCGCATCGCCGCCAAAGTAAAGCGCGCCGGGGTCAAGATGGCCGTTACGATGAGCCACCGGTTTGACCGCGACAAAACCACGCTGCGACGAGTGATCCGCGAACCTGCCAGCGGCCCACTGGACTACCTCGTATGCCGCTTCACCTGCGACTGCCGGCGGTACGGCAGCTGGGGTCGGTTTCGGCAGGAGATGGACGACCCGCTCATGATCGAAGGAGCCGTGCACCATCTCGACATCCTGGCCGACATGGCGGGCGGCCTGTGTGACACCATCTACGCTCAGACCTGGAGGCCGGACTGGGCTGAGTACCAGGGAGACTGCCAGGGGTTGGTGACGATGCACATGACGAATGGCGTGCGCGCCCACTACGAGGGCGCGAAATCGAACGCCGTTGGCCTTAACGGCTGGACGACCGAGTACATCCGCGCCGAGTGCCGGAACGCCACGCTCATCCTGGACCGGCGTGAATTGGTACGTTACGCCTACGACGCCGGCCGTGAGTGGTCAACCGCCGCGCCTGAGCGTGCCGAACGTATTGATATGATCGACCAGGCGAAGTGGGCAAACGCCTGGCTGGTGGAGCAGTTTGTAGAGTGGCTGGACGGTGGGCCGCCAATGGAGACCAACGTGGAAGCCAACCTGCAATCGGTGGCTCTCGTTTTCGGCGCCATCCAGAGTGCGCGCACCGGGCGCGCCGTAGCCGTACAGGAGATGCTTGGCAGCGCCGTCGAGCGCGCGCAGGAGGTTTAGGATGCCCGTAATTCACACGTCCCAACATCCGCTGGCGGCCGGCAACCGGCCCGATTGGTGTGACGTCACCAGCGCAGGAATCTTCCGTGTATCCACCGATGGCGGCCGCTTCGACCGTCACTATCACGATTTTGATGAGTACTGGCTGATCTTCTCGGGAAGCGCAAGGATCCTTACCGAGGAGTGTGAGTTTGACGTGTCGCGCGGTGACATCGTCTGCACGCGCGCCGGCGATGAGCACGACGTGCTGGCGGTGTATCAGGATTTTGCGGCCTGGTGGTTCGAGGGACCATGCCCGGAGGGCGGCCGCACCGGCCACCTTCACCGTGACGCCGCGGCCGCCCGAGGCCACGACGTACCGTACGTTCCTGGCAGCTCCGACACCAACTGGTTGGCGGCAGGCGGCATTGGCGCCACCGATCCCATGGCGGTGCCCGTTAACACGATCGGGCCATCTCTCGCGTTTTACACGCGGATACTCGGCTTCACCGTGGTCTCACGAGACGCAAAAACGGCGCATCTGAAACGTGGTGGCGCCGAGATCGGACTGGTAGAGAACAAAGACGATCCGCAGCAGGCGAGCTGCTGGTTTGCTGTGCGTGATGTTGAGCAGTTGCGAGCCGAGTTTGTCTCGGCCGGCATCGAGCCCGGTGAGATCGACCTCCAGGAGTGGGACGGCCGAAAGCACCGCGTCTTCTTTGCCAAGGAGCCGTACGGCGTTTGCTTCTGTTTCTCGCAGGCGCTTTAGTCCACGCACTCTAGACGAGCGCCATGCCCCCCAGGCCGCCCGCGCCCGGCGCAAGGCTGTCGACCCCGGTGCTGTCGAAGCTGTTCACCAGCGTCAGCAGCGCTGAGGAGCCCAGCCCGGGGTCTACGCGAGCCGTGAATGTGGCATTGACCACCAGAAGGTTGTCATTGGCCTGAAGACCGACATTCTCCAGCTTGACGCGCGGCAGGTAGACCTCCAGACTGTACGTCTGGCCGGTTGCGCCGATCTGGCCTCCAACCAGCCTGAAATTCAGGCCCACGTCGCTGTGCCGCAGTCCAGCAAGCGGAATGGAGGCGTCGGTGAACACCACCGGCAGTTTGCCGGTTACCTGAAGCTCCTGCCCGCTCACCACACCCTGATCGTAGCCGCTGCCCATCACCAGCTGCCGGTCCAGCTTGCGCTCCAGCATGATCTGCAGGCCGGGCTGCAGCTCGGCAGCGTATGCGGCCCCATCTATGGTTACGAATCCACCGGAAAAGGCCGCCTGCGATCCGGCGGCGGCAGACCCGAATACAAACGGGCCCTGACCGTTGTTGCCTTGCGCCACATCGATATAGATGGGCTGCGCCGTGCGCACCAGCGTATTGACGCCGTTACCGCCGATGCAGTCCGGATAGACCGACGCCCCTGAGCCGAACGTGAAATCGGCCGGAGTGAGGCTGCTGTGCGCCGGATAGCTGTTGGGAATCTGGCGGAACGCGCAGAGCTGCGCCTCTGCCGTAAGCGTGTTGGCAAAATCCAGCGTCAGCTTCTCCACGAGGCACCCGGTGGAGAGCCGCCCGTACGTGGCGTCGCCAAAGATCTCCTCCACCGAGAAACTGGGTGCAACTCCCAGGCTGTTGAGCGAGAACTGGTGCTGATTGGCGCCCGCCACAAGCTGCGTTTGAATGTCGCGCCCAAACACGCCCATCAGAAGGTACTGCAGGTTCTCGCCATCGGCGAAGAGCTTGAACGTTCCCTCGTATTGCTTCTGCTCCAGGATGGTGCGCTTCAACTCAAATCCACCGTCCAGCTCGTTGAATGGCTTGTTAAGCATCGGCTTTGCCAGAATGCCCGCGCCGGGCTCTACGATGAAGAACCGGTGCGGATTGCCGGGCGCTTCCAGGGGCCCGACGCCCAGTGAGAGGCTGGCGGAGGCACAAGGCCGATCGAGTGTCGCGGCGCCGCTGGTGACCGAGCCGACGTGATAGCGACCAGGCAGCCCGTTCCCACCGCTCTGCAGCCAGAGCCAGCTTCCAACATCGCCGGCGATAAAGGGCCGCAGTACCGAGGTGACCGACTGGTACGTCGAATCGGTGGTAACCAGGTCGGTATACGAGTGAATGGTCGTAACCGGCCTGCCGATGGTTTTCGCCGTGCCTGCCGCCGGCGCCGGCACGGTTCGCCAGCTGCTCTCCAAACAGAATCCAACGGCGGTCGATTTTCCAGATTGTGCCAACGGTCTCTTCCTTTCCACGGATAGCGCAGGTCACAGGCACCCATGCAAACGGGCCGGAGCAACCAGCTCCGGCCCGTTTGCATGGCCGAACACTCCCGATGCCGCGGCGGTCTAGCGGCGCTTTTGCGGCTGCGATGGCGCGCGGTACTGGGGCCGCGATGGCGCGCGGAACTGCTGCGGCGCGCGGTATTGCTGCCGGAACTGCTGCGGCGCGCGGTACTGCTGCCGGAACTGCTGCGGCGCGCGGTACTGCTGCCGGAACTGCTGCGGCGCGCGGTACTGCTGCCGGAACTGCTGCGGCGCGCGGTACTGCTGCCGGAACTGCTGCGGCGCGCGGTACTGCTGCCGG